>JAACDV010000246.1 GCA_009936825.1 Bacteroidota bacterium
GCGTGATTAGCCTCATCCGCGTTGGCGTAGGGGGTAACGAAAGCTGGCAAGCCAAGAATCTTTGTAAAGACATAATCAGGAAGGCTGCCACCAACAACAGGATAAAGCAGCGGGGGAATCCCGTGGGCCTTGGTCACGGCAGCGATAACAGCATCCGCCAAAGGTTCGTCCAGCGGCGTTTTAGACGGCAGCATTCCCCCCATCGGCACAAACTCTACATCCGGAGCATGGCGCTCCACATGAGCGCGCACACAAGCAAGTGCTTGCTCAGGTGTCATAGCCTCTACCAGCCGGATATCGCATTTGGCCACAGCCTCGCAGGGAAGCACGGTTTTGGAGCCGGGGCCGCCATAGCCGCCATGCAGGCCGTTGATCGTCAGTGTGGGATGAAACATCAACCTGTCATAAAAGGGCCGGTCCGCTGGAGCATCAAGTTCGGCCATCCCGGTTGAGCTTAAAAACTCCGGCAGGTTGAGGGGCAGGTTAGCCGCTGCCGAACGCTCATCATGCGTGGGCGGGATGACGGGATCGTGCAACCCCTCAATCGTGATTGTCCCGTCGGGATTTTTCATCGTGGAAAGCAAATGCACCAGCTTCCAGATTGCATTCGGCATAACGCCGCCAAAATTACCCGAATGGGCGTCACTATTGGCCGTTTTCGCGCGCAGCTCAAAACCTGCCATACCGCGCACGCCATAGGTTATAAGCGGGCGGCCACTGGCATGCAAAGGCCCGTCAGCGGTTACTACCAGATCGGCGTTCAGGCGTTTGCGATGCGTCTCGACGAACGCGGCGATATGGGGGCTGCCGATTTCTTCCTCGCCTTCGAGCAGAAAAATCACGTTGCAAGGCAGCTCACCATGAACTGCAAGATGGCTTTCGATTGCCAGAAGCTGGGCAAAATGCTGGCCCTTATTGTCGCCCACACCGCGTGCCCAGATGCGCCCGTCGCGAATTTCAGGCTCAAAAGGTGGTGACTTCCATAGCTCCAGCGGTTCAGGTGGCTGTACGTCGTAATGGCCATATAGCAAGACAGTGAGCTTGTCCGGATCGTTTCCACGTCGTCCAAGCACCATCGGATGGCCGGATGTTGCCACTGCTTCGGCTTCCATTCCGAGGCCGGTCAGGATTTCGACCAGCAGGGCCGAAACCTCACGAATACCAATATCTTGAGCGCTGATGCTGGGGTGGCGGACATAATCCATCAGGCGCGTAATAAAGCTGTCCGACTGGGTGTCGATATGGCTGAAAACCGCTTCTAGCTTAGCATCGGGAATGTCAGGATGGGTCATGCGGACTCCGGGTTAGTAGGATTGCACCTGAGGGCTGGACAGTACCGAGCCACCCCTCAGCAATCAGAATTGTGGTGTCGAGTTGTGATAGAATCATCGGGCCGGGCAGACTAGCACCTGCGCCAAGACTTGTCCTGTCTATGACGGGAACGGTTTGCCGGCCTGCGGGTCCGGTGATTTCAGCTTCGGCGATAGGGGTGACGTCGCCGCCGGATGCATGCTCCAACGTGCGCCGTTCGGCGGCAAGCCCCGTTGCCTCCACCCGAACCGTAACCAGTTCCACCACCGCATCCAGGGCAAAGCCGTAAAGCGCCTCATGCGCTGCGGCGAAGTCAGCGGCAAGATCACCCCCCATAGGCACGGCAAGCTCGCCGCCCTGACCATAATATCGCATCAACGCAACCTTGCGCAGCTGGCGGCGGGCTGGCGCCACATTTTCTTCGGCAAACCATTCTTGTGCTTTTGCTTCCAGATCAGCGATCAAGCTGTCAATCTTGGCTTTCGATGCAGGCACCGCCTCAGGCAGGGCGCGGCTGAAATCAGCCTTCAGATCAGCATCAAGCAGACCATCAGCACAAAGAACGCCCGGCGCACTGGCAATCAGCACCTTGCTGATGCCCATAAGATCGGCCAGCGCGCAGCCATGCAAAGGTCCCGCCCCGCCAAAAGGCACAAGGGTGAAATCACGCGGATCATGCCCGCGCTCTACCGAGACCACGCGCACTGCGCCCACCATATGATTATCGGCAATAGCAAGGATGCCGCGCGCAGCATCCTGAAGCGAAATCCCCAGAGGGTCTGCCACACCGCGCTGCACCGCCGCTGTTGCCGCATCCAGATCCAGCTTCATACCGCCGCCCAAAAGACTGGTTGGCAGATGACCCAGCACCACATGGGCATCGGTCACTGTGGGCTCGGTCCCGCCCTGCTTGTAGGCAGCAGGCCCGGGAACAGCACCAGCACTTCGCGGGCCAACAGATAATGTGCCATCTTTGACCGCCGCGATAGAACCGCCGCCTGCTCCGATCGTGATCATATCGACCATGGGCAATGGCAACGGCCATTCCCCGACCTGTCCGTTTTGGGTAAGGCCGATTTGCCCATCGGCAATCAGGCAGATATCAGCACTGGTCCCGCCGATATCAACAGTCACAATATCATTGATACCGCAGGCCTGTGCCTCAGCCAGAGCGCCCACTACGCCCGCCGCCGGCCCGGACAGAGCAGTGAGGGCAGGCGCTTGGCGAATTTTGGCAGCCCCCGCCACACCACCGTTTGATTGCATCAGCAAAAGCGGTGCCGTCACACCTTCGTCTGCCAAGCGCTGCTCTAGGCGGGCTACATAGCTCGTCACCCCGGGCATCACGATCGCATTCAGGACTGATGCCAGCGTGCGTTCATATTCGCGCACCACAGGCAATACGTCTGTCGAGGCCGTCACCGCCACGCCGGGCAGTTGTGCGCGCAGGATTTCAGCCACGCGCACCTCATGCGCTGGATTGGCAAAGGCATGCAGCAAACAGACCGCGACCGCTTCCACATCCAACTCCCGCAAAAAATCAGCGGCTTCACGGACCGAATTTTCGTCCAACACCTCTAGCACCGCACCTCCCGCTGCCACCCGCTCTGCCACTTCGGCGATGCGGTCAGGCGGGATCGGACGGCGCGGCTTTACCCAATTGTAAAGATTGGCTTTACGCGGGATATCCTGACGCCCGATAGACAACACATGACGAAAGCCGCGCGTTGTGACCAACGCCGCTCTTGCGCCCTTATCCTCAAGGATCATATTGGTTGCCACAGTCGTGCCATGCAGAACTTCGGTCAGTTCATCCGCGCTATGGCCTGCTTTGGACAAGGCGCCGCGGATTCCATCCAGAAAGGCAGCGGACGGATCATCTGGCGTGCTGGGTAATTTCGCGCGCCAGACTTCGCCGGTAGCGCCATTGCGCAGGGCAATATCGGTAAAGGTTCCGCCGATATCGACGGCCAAGGCCAAATCAGTCGAGGGCATCTACATACTCCTTGCGATGAAACGCTTTCACCTCTGGACGTCGGGCGCGCAGGCGCTGCGTCTCGTCCGTATTAATCTGCCGTCCGGAAACCGCGACACCATAAAGACTGGCAGCAGCCTCGGTGCTGACAAAGCCACCCAGAACGTCGTTCAACACAGCCTCAACGGGTCGGTCAAACGGGTGTCCATGACCGCCGCCGCCGCCTGTTTCGATTCTCAGAATGTCGCCCTTAACAAGGGGATTGCCGTCCGACAACGGGTTCAGTTCGATCTCATTCGCCAAACCGGGATTAACGACGATCCGGCCAGCACCGCCGCCGTGACCGCCGTCAATACCCCAAGGCGGGTTCTGCACCCCGTCAATACGGATACCAAGACCACTGGTGTCAGCCAGAATTTCATATTCGCGGGCGATGCCTACGCCGCCGCGATACCGCCCGGCCCCACCACTGTCACGCACCACCCCGTATTCGCGAAGGCGGATCGGATACCCAAGCTCGAGAAACTCGACCGGGTAATTCTCCTGCGCCACGAAATAGACAGCATCGATCCCGTCGGCAAAACTGCGCGCACCGTATCCAACGCCGATCCCGTCAGCCAGTAAGTAAGGAGCGCTGCGCCCATCCTTGGTGGTAAAGGTTCCGCGCATAATCGCAATCACATAGGCGGCGTGTGAGGCCGGAGCGCCGCCGCCAGCCGCATTCACCAGACCGTTCAATGTTGAAAGGGTGCGCATCATCGTTAGCCCGCGCATTCCCAGCGGTGCGGGCCATTTTGGCTGCACCAGCGAGCCCTCACGCAGCCGCACTTCGTCCAGTGCCAGAGGACCGCCCGCGTTGCAAACCTGACTGGCATCGCCGCCAAGATAAAACAGCCCCAGCGCCATTCCCGGAACCCCGGGATTCATCAGAAAATTCACCGGCCCGGCTGCCTGATCATCAGTCTCGCTTGCATCAAAGATGAACCTGTCCTCACCCGCCGACTTTTCACGGGTCAGAGAAAACCGCAAGGCATAGGGCCCGCCTCCATGCCCATCCTTATCAATCCGGTCAGTAAAGGAATGCCTGCCATAGTCAAAAGTTTCTGCCAGCTTGGAGCGCACTAGGTTGCGCGTTCGGGTCAACAGCTGGGCCAGCCCATCGGCAAAAACATCAGCGCTGAACCGCTCAATGATTTCAGTCACCCGTTTGGCGCCAAGCTCGACCGCTGCCATCAAGGCGCTCATGTCACCAGCACTTTGTTCAGGGTAGCGCGAATTGCGATGAAAGATAGACAATGCGCCTTCGTTCAAAACCCCCCGGTCCAGTAATTTGGTGGGCGGTACGATGATCCCCTCATGGAATATCTCTTTGGTGTCCGGACTAATGGATCCGGGGCGCAGGCCGCCAATGTCGGCAAAATGCGCCCACCCCATGACAAAGGCGCAAAGGGTGCCTTCAAAAAACACCGGCGCAAGAAGCACCTGATCATTGGAATGCGATACTGCGCCTTGCGAGCCATAACAATCATTGTACCAGTACAAATCTCCCTCGGACATGGTTTCTCTGGGGAAATGCTTGAACACAGGGCCTGTCATATCACCAAAGACCGGCACCATGGACCCTACCGCCATAACCCCGTTACCATCAAAAAGAGCGGTGTAAAAATCCTTCTTCTCGCGGATAAATGCGGAAATGGCGGTTCTTTCGATCAACGCCTCCATCTCGCGCTGGGTGGCGGTGATGGCCCCTCGCACAATCTCCAGCGTGACTGGATCGCAGTGTTTTTCGGGTGATGAGATATCAGCGCTCATAAAGTCAGATCCTCTTGTGGGAAGTTTGGTTAATAGCTGAGAGTTTGGTTTACCTATCGGCGTTGTGCAAGCCGACTACTACGTTTGCTGGCGCGCCGGCCTCAACCATCTCATGGGCTTGTGCGGTTTGATCTAGCGGGCAAATTTTAGCAACATCGGGGCGGAGCAGTCCGGCCTCCAGAAAAGCCCCGATTGAGGCGGTAGCTCCGGCAAGCTCGGACGCTGACAAAAACGCGCCTTGAACGAAATCGAGCCGCGCTGACTTTCGTGCAAATGCGTAATAATCGAGGGTCGGCATCCGCTGACTAGTGGAAGAATAGGCCGCCAGCGTTCCATGCGGCGCAAGGGCCCGGATATCGAGCGCTGCGTTGGCACCAAAATCCGCCTCGACGATACGGTCGGCACCGCGCCCTAGGGTGGCGTCCATCACCGCGCGTTCAATGTCATCGCGCTGTCTGTCAAGTACGATCTCAGCCCCTTTAGCCTCTGCTATGGCGCGGCTTGCCTTGGATCCTGTGGTGGCAATGACCTGCGCGCCACTGCGCTGGGCAAGCTCTACGACAACCCGGCCCACGGCCCCGCCGCCGCCCTGCACCAACACCGTTTTCCCGGTCACTGGCCCATCCGCCAGTACCGCCAACCAAGCAGTGACTGCGGGCACCCCGATGCAGGCGCCTTCTGCAAAACTAATCATCTTGGGCAAAGGAATTGCCAGCTCGGCGGCAATACAGACATAGTCTGCTGCGGTGCCTTGCGCTTTTGCGCCCAGAATATAGACCCGCTCGCCAATCCGGTGCGCCGAGACATCTGCCCCCACTGCCTCAATGACGCCCGCCCCATCGCTGTGCGGCACTTTTCCGCCGGGCGGTATTTTTACGCCGGCCCATCCCGACCGCCCCTTTGTATCGTGGGGATTAACGCCGGACGCATGCACCCGCACCCGAACCTCAGCTGGGCCCGGATCGGTGATTGGAAGTTGGACAAGTTCCAGCACCTCGGCCGCCGGACCGTTGCGCAGATAACGAACCGCTTGCATTGTGCTCAAAGGGACGCCTCGACAATGCGGGTGGCTTGCCGAAGGGCGGCCACGAGGCGGTTGCATCCTCGCAAAAGCTCGGTCTGGACAAACCCCATCTGATCTGCTGGTACCCCGTCTAGTGAAGCGGCCGCGGCGATGGCAGGCAGCGGCGGAACGTTCAGCGCCGGATCATGGGTAAAGCGGGGGCCACGCGTATAATTGATCGGCACCAAGGTTCGGGCCAAGCTCTTGATTACGTCATTGGCCGCATCACAAGATATCTTGCTGCTATCCATCGCCGCGTGAAACCGGTCTAAAGCGCTGGAAAGGTCAGCTACCGCAGCGCCCGCAGGTCCAAGGTCAAAGCGGTCCCCGGCGGCAGTTTGATATTCGGCAATTGTTGCTGAAAATTCAGCCACCGTCAGCCGCCAGTCCATCGGCAAAATATCTGCATTGGCAACCGTAGTCACCGCATCAAGATAGAGATTGATGTCCTTGACCAACACATCCTTGTCGGCAATTTCATAAGTATCGGCCTCGGTATGCCAAGCAATATTACCGCCGCAACCCCCGACAATGTAATAGCCCTGCTCGGCCCGCGCTTCGGTTGTCATCATCGAAGACGCCATGAAAGCGCCTGAAATGCCGATATTATTGAAGGAATAGTCCGAGTTTCGCTGCGGACGTTTACGGTTTGCCTGTTGCCCCGTTACTCGGGAGACAACCTGTTGCACCAGCGATTCGGTCTCTGACATGCAAGAAATGCTGGTATAATCCGTTGCCCAGCGACAGCCCGGCGAATCGCAATTCATGTGCGCCACGCAGTTCTCGTCCAGATCAATCGCAAACGTATCCGCAAACCAAGCAGACCCGCCATAACGTCCGGTAGAATGTCCGGCCCACCATGCAAGCCTGACCGAGCGTTTCAGATTTTTACGTTGCGCCCATAACAAACGGGCAATCTCCACCATGCAGGCATTGCCGGTACCGTTATCGCCCACGCCCTCACGCCAACTGTCATAATGGCCATGTAGCAGAATGAATTCCTCGGGTTTTTCGGCCCCCGGAATTTCGACAACAGGCATCTTTTGGACGAACCAACCTGTCTCTAACTCGGTGCGGATTCGCGCGCGTCCGCCGCGCTTGGCCAACGCGATCAGCTTTTGTCCATCAGGCTGGTTGACCGCTGCCGAAGGGATACGCGGCAAGCGTGAACGATCAGCAGGCTCGGGCGTGCCCCAGATGGTCGAGACTGTACCCCAATGGATCATCTCACCCGGATTAACCGCGATTACTCCTGCCGCCCCTGCCGCCTCTAGCCCGGCAACAAAGTTGGGTAAAGCAAAGCCGTCGATCACCGCAATTTTGCCGGCTACGTCGGCATCTGTGCCGGTAGGGTTGCGGTCTAGCGGCGTGCCGCCACTGGCTTCGGCTACATACAAGAGTTCAGCTTCGATCCCATCAGGCACCGAGGCGCAAAAGGCGGGCGGCTTTGCGGCAAAGCGCATGCCGTCGGCTTCAACGGAGGCTGCCCCGGGAAGCGACAGGAAAAGTTCGGGCGCATGCATGGTCACCGGAACGCCTTCAGCCTCCAAAGCCTCGGCGATCATTTCGGCTCCCCGATTGGCATCCTCGGGTTTTTCCCTGTGTTGATGCGCAAACTTCTCTACAAGTCCCCAAGGGGCTGCTAGATTGACCTCTTTTCTCAGAGTTGCACTCAGGCTATCCATATCAAGACTCCCTCGAATGGTTCATTAGATGGGCAATTCATTAGGTGGACGTTTCATTAGACGAAACAATGTTTCAGAAAGCATAACACATGGCTAACGTAAAAGAAGAGAAAAAAAATGAGAGTGCCAGCTATGTCGTCTCGTCGGTTGATCGGGCGGCGCACTTGTTATTGACCTTGGCTGAGCATCCTGACAGCGGCGTGACCGAACTGGCTGCCGCCACCCAAAACACCAAGAGCCTGACGTTTCGGCTTCTTCATACTTTGGAACGTCGCGGGCTGGTGCGCAAGCATGCCGATCACCGCACCTACAGACTGGGGTACCGGGCATTGTTGCTGGGCGATCAGTCCCGCCGCCAGTCGCGGCTGATCTCAACCGCAGAACCGGTTCTTGAAACTCTGTCAAACAGCACCCGGGAAAACGCGCTTTTGCTGGTGCGTGACGATCTTCATTCGATCTGTGTTGCCATGCATGCCTCTCCCGAGCCGTTGCGCATTTTTGCGGCAATTGGCCGGCTTGGCCCGTTGCATGCAGGCGGAGGATCAAAGGTCTTACTGGCCTATGCACCGCAAGATGTCCGCAAAGAGGTGATTTCCGGCGCGCTGGAATCGTTTACCGACATGTCGATCTCTGATGCTAACGCGCTCGAAGCCACGCTAAACCAGATCAGAGTCCAAGGGCATGGCATTTCTATTGGCGAGGTTGACCCGAACATTTTTTCCATCGCAGCACCGGTTCGTGATCATACAGGGGCGGTCATTGCCGCGCTCTCGGTCAATGGTCCGACTGTGCGGCTGTCCGATGCCACTCAGGACAAGGTCACTTCGGCGGTCTTGTCCAATGCGCTGCGATTATCCGAGATGTTGGGGTGGCGCGGCGAGCAAGTCGTCCCCACATTTTGACCGGCCGAAGCTCTGGCTAACAAGCTGCAGCACTGGTACAGCTTGCAGCCTGCAGCCAGCTTTGTTGCTGTTTCACCCCTGTTTCGATCCTATTTCAATACGTCCGCACTGGGGGGCTGGCGCGGGGTATTTCATCAAAAAAAACAAGTAATTGTCCCACACCGCCTGCATCGCGGCACCGCCGGAATGTTCGCTGTTGCAAATTTAGTCAGAACAGTTTTTAATAAAATGAAACAGCGTTTCAATTTTTGAATTCCCTTGAGTCAAAGATCTCGCTAACCCCAATAAGGAGCCATCTGCATGACCTCCCCCTTTGCCGCCCAGATTGACCAAGTCTCTCTTGATGCACCGTGGAGCCTCGTCGAAGCTTTTTCCACCATGCCCCGCTGGCAACCTGCAGATGTAGAAATCGCAGCTCATGAAATTGAACGCCGCCTCGGTGAAGTTGGGGTGCCGGTAACCCTGCATGAGGCTAACCTTTACCTCTCGATTCCCTATGAGGCTTCGGTGAGTGCGGGGGGGACGACTTTCAACGCCAAGCCGCCGGCCTATGCACGTAGTTGCCCGGACGGCCTGACAGCCCCGCTGGTCCATGTGCCTGCCACATTCAGCAGCTCCATCAACACGCTGTTTGTCAAAAATCAGGACGCCGAGGCGAGTTCGGCTGAAAATATCCGGGGCAAGATCGTGATTTCAGAAGGATTTTCCTTCCCGGGTAAAATTCTCGAATTTGAAGAAAAAGGCGCTGTTGGTGTGATTGCAATTAACCCCGGTGCTGACTCCCACTGGGGTATTTGCACCTCGATCTGGGGGACACCTGACCTCGATGATTTGCCGCGCAAGCCCACCATTCCCGTGGCCGCCGTCAATAACCCAGATGGGCAAAAACTGCTGGAAGTTGCCAAAGCCGGTGGAGCCGGCGGGGGTGGGGGTGGAGAGGTTACAATCCGGACAAAACTGGAGGAAGGGTGGTATAAATCGCTGGTCCCCGTTGTTGATGTGCCCGGCAGCGAGGAGCCGGACAAGTTTGTTCTATTGCATGGTCATTATGACAGCTGGGACGTTGGTGTTGGTGATAATGCGACCGGTGACGCCGCCTTGCTAGAGGTCGCGCGCGTGCTTTGGGCCAACCAGAGTGAGTTGAAACGCTCGGTTCGGATTGCTTGGTGGCCCGGTCATTCTACGGGCCGTTATGCCGGATCCGCTTGGTATGCCGACACGTTCGCACTGGATTTGGATGAAAACTGCGTGGCTCAGGTGAATTGTGACAGCCCGGGGTGTCGTTGGGCCACCGAGTTTCGTGATGTTTCATGGATGAAGGAAACCGAAGGGTACGTCCAGCAGACAATCCACGAGGTTACAGGGTTGGAATCACATGGTGAGCGGCCTCACCGGGCAGGCGATTACGCTTTTAATAATATCGGGCTCAGCAGCTTTTTCATGCTTTCCTCGACCATGCCCGAGGCGCTGCGTAAAGAGAAAAACTACTATGCTGTGGGCGGATGTGGCGGCAACATTGCCTGGCACACAGAACATGATCTGATGGAAATCGCCGACCGGGATATTTTATTGCGCGATATCAAAGTCTATCTGGCGGCGGTGCTTGGCGTTGCAAATGCCGAATATCTGCCTTTTGATTGGCGCTCACAGGTCGCGGAATTTTCCGAGATTATTGCAGAGTATCAATCTGCCGCAGGGGATCTGGGCGATCTTAGCGCCGCTGCAACCGCCGCGAAGACCCTGTTTGGCGCTCTTGACCAGTTTTACGCGGCTATTGAGGGGCAAACACTGGCTCCGGCGCAGGCTAATCCGGTGATCCAGCGCTTGGCCCGCATTCTTGTCCCAGTGAACTATACCAACCAGCCGCGTTTTCGCCATGACCCGGCACTGCCTGTACTGGCGCTTCCGGCCATTGCCGTAGCTCAGGAATTAGCCAGCCATGGCCCCGAGACGATCGGCTTTGCGAAGACCCAGATGGTCCGGGGCGTAAACCGCGTCGCCGCTGCCTTGAATGACGCAACACGCCTCGTGCAAGAAGCAACAAAATGAGCCGAGAAGGTGCGATTGCGAAGGTCCGTGACACCTTTGATTCTGGCGCTTTTCTTGATAGTTTGCGGCGCCGTGTTGCGATTCCGACCGAGAGTCAGGATCCAGACCGGCTTCCCGATCTACATCGTTATTTGAAAGACGAGATCGCGCCGTCATTGGCTCCGCTGGGCTACACCAGCACCATCACTCCCAACAGCGTGTCAGGCGGTGGGCCATTTTTGGTCGCCGAGCGGATCGAGGATCCGGCGCTCCCGACGCTGCTGACCTATGGCCATGGTGATGTGGTGCGCGGTATCCCAGAGCAATGGCGCGACGGGCTGGACCCATGGGATATCACGGTTGAGGGTGAGAAGTGGTATGGACGCGGCACGGCAGACAATAAGGGCCAGCATTCCATTGTTATCGCAGCACTTGCGGCTGTGTTGGCCGAACGTGGGCACCATGGTTTCAACTCACGCATCCTGATCGAGACAAGCGAAGAGATTGGATCACCCGGTCTCGATGCCTTTCTGACAGAGCATTCTGCAAAGTTGAATACCGACATTATGCTGGCCTCAGACGGGCCGCGTATGATCCCGGACCGCGCCGACGTTAAATTGGGCAATAGGGGCGGCATCGCTTTTGATCTGTCTTTGAAGCTGCGTGAGGGTTCACGCCATTCCGGGCATTGGGGCGGTGTGCTGGAAGATCCCGGCGTGATTCTGGCGCAGGCGATATCCTGCATCACGACGCCGCGTGGACGGATTTTGGTGGAGGACTGGTTGCCAAAATCGATTCCGCCAAAAGTTCGCGAAACCCTGCAGGATTTAGAAATTGATCCGGCTGATCCTAGCCTTGTCATGCCCGATGATTGGGGTGAGCCCGGGCTATCTACCGCAGAAAAAATGTATGGCTGGACCAGTTTTATCGTGTTGGCCATGATCACGGGCCGCCCGGAGAATCCGGTGAACGGCGTGCAGCCTGATGCCCGCGCCAGATGCCAGTTGCGCTTTACCGTTGATGCCGATCACACGCGCTTTCTGCCAGCGTTGCGCGAACATCTTGATGCCCACGGGTTTCAGATGGTTGAAATCACGCCCGTCAGACAAAATTTCTTTCCTGCTTGGCGCACCGATCCTGACAATCCTTGGGTTGATTGGACCGTAAACAGCGTCGCGCGCACGACAGGTGTAAGGCCGCTTGTGGTGCCTAATTCGTCTGGCGGCTTACCTTCCGAGCTTTTTGGCCGCGCTCTAGGATGTCCTATCTTGTGGATTCCACACAGCTATGGGGGATGCCGCCAGCATGGCCCCGACGAGCATATCCTAGGGCCGTTAACCAGAGAGGCTCTTTCCATCATGGCCGGAGTTTTCTGGGACTTTGGCGAAGCACAGGAGCGTCCGCAATGACCGATACTATGGCACCTGATACTATGGCACCTGAAACGGCCGATCTTTTAGCGGGAATCCGCTCTTGGGTCGAGATTGAAAGCCATACGCCCGACATCGAAGGGGTGAACGCGCTGGCTGACCGGATCACCGCAGATTACGCGCCGTCGGGCGCAGAGGTCTCGCGAATACCCGGCACCGGATATGGCGATCATCTTGTCGTCCGCGCGCCTTGGGGGGGACAGACCAATACCGCCGGTATCCTGATCATGAGTCATATGGACACGGTTCACCCCAAGGGTACGCTGGACACCTTTGGGTTCCGAGCCGAAGGAGATCTGGCCTTTGGCCCGGGCATCTATGACATGAAGGGCGGTGCTTATTGTGCGATGCGCGCGGTTTGTGATCTGGCCAAGACCGGTGGCACGCCGTTGCCAGTGACGCATTTATTTGTCGCTGACGAGGAAATCGGCAGTCCAACCTCAAAAGACCTTATCGTTGAGCTTGGCAAGGCCGCGAAATATGTGCTGGTCACCGAGCCTGCCCGCGAAGGCGGTAAGATCGTCGTCGCCCGCAAAGGCGCGGTTCGTTACGAAGTCAGAACGCACGGCGAGGCCAGCCATGCCGGAGCGCGCCATCAGGACGGGCGCAGCGCGATCCGTGAGATGGCCCATACTATACTGAAATTTGAAGCGCTGACTGACTATGAACGCGGCACAACCTGCAATGTTGGTCTGATCTCAGGCGGCACGGGAACGAACGTTGTGCCTGCCAGTTGCTGGATTAAGGTCGATATCCGTATCTCGGACATGGCAGCGCTGGAAGAGGTGGAAGCCTTTGTTGCCGCCCTCACCCCGGAAGATCCCGATGTCAGAATCGAGATTACTGGCGGTTTGGATCGTCCCCCTTACGAGCGCGATGAAGGGATCGACGAGCTTTTCAACCATGCGAAAGCGGTAGCGGCCGAGATTGGCTGGGAGCTGGAGGGGCTGAAGACAGGCGGCGGTTCGGACGGTAATTTTACCGCATCGCACACCCCTACCCTTGATGGGCTTGGTGTGGATGGCAAGGGCGGACATACGAATTACGAACAGCTCAAAATCAGCTCGCTGCAGCCGCGCCGCCTATTGATGCGCGGCCTTTTGGAGCGATTGACATGAGCCTGCGCCTTGGATGTGACGTTGGCGGAACCTTTACAGATTTCCTGATTCACAATTCGCTCACCGGGGCAATCACCACGCTTAAAGTTCCCACGACGCCCGATGCACCAGAGGATGGCGTAATGCAGGGCTTTGCCACACTGGCCGCGCAACATCCCGGTCTGATGACTGATCTGACAGCGGTTATTCATGGAACAACGCTGGTCATAAATGCGATCCTCGAACGCAAGGGCGCCCCGACCGCGCTTATTGCCACAACTGGCTTTCCCGATATTCTGGAGACCCGGCGAGAGATTCGCTACGATATTTACGATATCCGGCAGCAATTTCCGCCGCCGCTGGTCCCCCGCAGAAGACGAAAAGAAGTGCAGGAGCGGATTCTTGCAGATGGGTCTGTTGATACGCCGCTGGATGAAGATCAGGCTCTGGAGACGCTACGTGAGCTGGTTGTTGATGGAGTTAAATCGGTGGCTGTTTGCTTGATCCATGCCTATGCAAATCCGGTGCATGAACAGGCCATTGCGCGACTGGTCCGTACCCATGATTTGCCGCTGGATGTGTCGCTGTCATCCGAAGTTCTTCCCGAAATTCAGGAATTTGAGCGAACCGCGACAACAGCTATCAACGCCTATGTCAGACCCAAGGTGAATAGCTATCTTGGGCGGATGGAGGCGGGTCTTGTTGAGGGCGGATATGCGCGCCCGCTGTTTTTGATGCAGTCTGGCGGCGGGGTTATCGCGGCGCCATCTGCGCGCGCGGCGCCGGTCCGACTAGCTGAATCCGGCCCTGTCGGCGGGGCTCTGGCCGCCCGCGCTCTTGCCGAAGCCGCTGGCTATAAGGACGCAATCGCTTTTGATATGGGCGGCACAACCGCAAAAACCTGTCTGATTGCCGGGGGGCAGATGCCCGTCACCCGCGCCTATGAGGTTGACCGGGTTCACCGGTTCAAAAAGGGGTCTGGAACACCGATTGCTGTCCCTACGGTCGATCTGATTGAGATTGGGGCGGGAGGAGGATCGTTCGCCTCAATCGACAGGCTAGGGTTGATCCGGATTGGCCCGGAGAGTGCAGCGGCAGACCCGGGCCCGGCCTGTTATGGCCGCGGCGGCACGCGTGCCACCGTGACTGATGCCAATGTGCTATTGGGATATCTCGATCCTGCAGATTTTCTTGCCGGTGCCATGAAACTGGACATTAAAGCTGCTGAGGAGGCAATCGCCCGCGATGTTGGCACGCCCCTTGGACTGTCTGCGCTAGAGGCCGCAGCAGCGATCATCGAAGTTGTGAACGAGAATATGGCGCAGGCCGCGCGCATGTATGTAGCGGAACGCGGCGGCAATCTTGAGCGCGCTGTCATGGTAGCTTTTGGCGGTGGTGGTCCGCTGCATGCCCATCAAGTTGCACGCAAACTTGGCGTGCGTGAAATTCTGATCCCGGAGGCCGCTGGCGTGTTCTCGGCGCTTGGTTTCCTTGTTGCCTCCCCCGCCTATGAAGTGGCGCGCTCGCGCCCGATGCGGCTTGTCAATGTGACGTCGGAGATTTTGACCGAGATTTTTAACTCCCTTGCCGGCGAGGCAGATGCGGTCGTTTCCCAAGCCGCCCCGGGCGCTGCAATCACCCACACCCGTATCGCAGAGATGCGCTATGTTGGTCAGGGCCACCAGCTTCGGGTTCCGCTGGATACGCTCGATGTCGGGGCAATCGCAGAGGCATTCCAAGCAACCTACCGCGCGGCATACGGATATGCTTATGATGATCTGGAGCCTGAAATTGTGACGCTGCGCCTGGCGGCCAAAGCTGAACAGCCGGCTGCGCCCGTGACGACAGGCGGCCCCGCAAGCGAGACTACCGTAACAACGCGGCAAGCATGGGATCCCGCAGTCAATAGAATGAGCGCGCATGCGGTTGCCGCTTTTTCCGGGGTCAGCGATGTGATCACCGGACCAGCCCTTTTGTCACAATCTGGTGCCACAATCCTGATCAGTTCGGGCGCAAAGGCTGTGCGCAAACCGGGCGGTTGGCTGGCAATTACTTTGGAGGAAGGCGCGTGACTAGCTCGCTTAAAGGTCTGCGGTTTCAGGTGCTTTGGTCTCGGCTGATTTCTGTGGCCGATGAGATCGCAACCACGTTGGTAAAGACTGCCTTTTCCCTGGTTGTGCGTGATAATCACGACTATGCCTGTGCGCTCTATGACAGCCGGGGGGTGATGCTCGCGCAGTCTACGCAATGCACACCCGGTCAAGCCGGCTCAACCCCTTCGGTGATGCGCGATATGCTGACCGTTTTTCCGCCCGAGACGCTTAATGATGGCGATGTTTTAATCTGCAATGATCCGTGGGTGGGCGCAGGCCATTCTCCGGATGTGTTCATCGCTACCCCGATTTTCCACCGGGGCATCTTGGCAGGATTTGCCTGCACCTGCGCGCATCATGTTGATATGGGAGGGCGCCTTGGCGCTACCGATGCCAGAGACGTTTACGAAGAAGGCGTGATTATCCCGGTATCGAAGCTGATCCGAAGCGGCGTGCCCAATGATGAACTTTTCCGGCTAATTAACCGGAATGTGCGCACGCCGGAAAAAGTCATGGGGGATTTGCGCGCCCAGATTTCCGCGAACCATGTGGGCGCAGAGGGCATCCGGCGCATGATGGACGAGTTTGATCTCGACCAGCTGACCGAATTGTCCGCGGCCGTTTCGGAACGCTCCGAGCAGGCGCTGCGCACGGCTATCGCAACCCTGCCAGCTGGCACGGTGACGCACGAAGTTCTGCATGAAATTACCGACGATGCAGGGGATCGTCTGCGTTTGGCCCTGCGGATGGAATTATCTGCCGAAGGGGCGAAACTGGACTTTACCGGAACATCGCCGCAAGTGGCCAAACCGATAAATGCAGTCCTGAACATAACGCGCGCCTATTGCGTCTTTCCCTTTATCGCCACCCTGTGCCCTGACTTGCCAATGAATGCGGGCGCCTTTCGCCCAATTGAAATTCATGTTCCTGAAGGATCTGTGCTGAACCCGACTTATCCGGCACCGGGGATGTATCGCAGTTTGCTGTCCTATTTTACCGTAGAGGTGATCTTTGGCGCGCTGCAAAAGCTGGCCCCTGAGCGGGTTATGGCACCGTCAGGTACATATCCGTTATGGATTCAGAAATTTGCGGGCAAGCGGCTGGATGGGAATGATTTTGTAACGCACTTTAATGCACAGGGCGGTCAGGGTGCGTTCCATGACCGCGATGGGGTGACGGCGGTGGTCTTCCCCGGCAATATTGCTTCGACCTCGGTTGAGCTTTTCGAATATGAAACGCCGATGCTGGTCCGGCGGCGCGCACTGATCCCTGATTCCGGCGGGGCCGGTCGGTTTCGCGGGGGGTTGGGTCAAGAAACGGTGTTGGAGGCCAGAGCAAAAATTCCCATTCGCACCGCACTTTCGGGGGGGCGTTTTATCCATCCTGCATCTGGTATGGACGGCGCTGCTCCGGGCTCTAAAGGGGAAATCACGGTCAATGACGGGGCGCCGTTTGAACGCCCGGACCGCGCCGATCTAGCTGCAGGTGACCGCGTTACCTTGCGGCAACCGGGCGGCGGTGGTTTTGGCCCTGCCCGCGAACGCGATCCCCTGAAAGTCGCCGCTGACCTGCGCGATGGCTATATCAGCATTGAAACGGCGCGGCGTGACTATGGCGTTGTCCTGAACGCAAAAGACGGTCAGATCGATGAGACCGCCACCGGTGAGCTTCGCGGGGCCAAACTGAATCCTGCCTAAACCTGCCTAAATCCTGCTGTGCGGTGACCTCCGCCTACCCCAAAGCCGCCTCGACGAGTTTGCGGGCAGCGCGTAATTCTGCCCCGACACGATTTCTAGCCCGCAGCGCCTGTGTCTCTGCAAAGCCGCGCATATCTTCATCCTGATCAGAAAAATCCAGTGCCACATCCAATACTGGCAAGGGCGGACAGGTAATCGCCGCGTCATGCCTGAACCGGGGGGCGCGCGTATAGTTGAGCGGAACCAGAATACGCGCCAGATTCTGGCGAACGGCGTTGGCCGTGGAGGCCTGCACCGTGCCAGAGGCGATCCCCGCATCGAGGCGTTCCAGCGCCGTATCCAGCGCCGCCACGCCCTCGGCCGCTGCTGTCAAATCAAAATCCTGACCGCAAGCCGCCTGATAATCAGCCAGTGTGGCAGAGAATTCCGCGGTCAGCATTCGCCAGTCCACTGGCAGAATTTCGGATTGGGCCAGCCGTAACACAGATAATAGATAGATTTTGATATCGCGCAGCAGCACGTCCTTATCGGCGATTTCGAGGGTGTCGTTCTCAGTGTGCCAAGCTATGTTTCCACCGCAACCGGACACCGCGTAATAGCCTTTTTCCTCGCGCAAATCGTCTGGCATTGTGGATGACAGCATATAGAAACTGGAAAGGCCGATATTGTTGAACGAATAATCACCCGCCTGATTGGGCCGCTTAAAGATCGGAGTTTGGCCTGCAACCTCTTCGATTACGGATTTCACCAAAGGCTGCATTTCAGCCATGCAGGTGGTCTGATGATAGCTTGTCGCCCACCGGCATCCGGGCGAGTCGCAATTTATCTGGGCCACACAATGCTCATCCAGCTCTTGCGCGAAATAATCGGCAAACCAAGTGGAGCCAGCATAACGTCCTGTGGAATGGCCCGGCCACCAAGCAATGCGAACCGAACGCCGTAAATCGCCGCGATTGGCCCAGAGAACCCGCGCAATTTCAAGCATCGTAGCATCGCCGGTGGCGTTATCGCCAACGCCCACATCCCACGAATCATAATGGCCGTGAAGCAAAACGAACCTATCAGGCTCGACGCTGCCCGGAATTTCCACGACGGGAACCGCCTGCTCAAACCAGCCTCCTTCCATCTCGGTCCGGATTGTCGCCTCACCGCCTTTTTTAGCCTCTGCGATAAGGGCAGTACCGGTATCCTTATTGACAGCAATTACCGGAATTTCGGGCTTTCGCGGAAGGTCATCCAGATCGGGCGTCCCCCAGACAGTGGTGCAGGTGCCCCAATGGATATCAACGCCGGGATTAACCGCGATCAAACCAATGGCGCCCCATTCAAGCGCCAGCATGGTCAGGGCCGGATTGCCAAAGCCTTCCGTCAGCAGGATTTTGCCTTTTAAACGCGCGCCTAGATTAGCCCCCTCATCACCAAAAAATGCTGCGGCGTTTTTAGTATAGGAGCGCAAGCTAGCCTTTTGCGAGGGAACATAAACCAGCTCGCCAGTTATACCGTCAGGGCAATGCGCCGACGAAGATGGCGGCTTGGCACGGTGGGTTATGCCGCCCGCAGTGACGCCAGCGTCGTGCGGAATACTAAGATAAACCCGCGGCCGATGAACCGTCACCGGCACCCCAAGATCGCGAAGCCGGTCTGCGATCAGATCGCCTGCCACATTCACATCATCAGGTCGCCATCTTGGCATGCCCGAAAAAGTTTCGACCAAGTTCCAAGCTGTTTCCAACTTTGCCTGTGCAAATATCTTGCTTAACGAAGTGTGTTCCAAAACTTGTTCCCCCATGTTGTTAAAAGTTGTTTACCTAACCAAAGTCATGTTGCATAGTAATAAAACAACGTTTCAGCTAATGAAAAACATTCGGGCTTGGTTACCACGATTAATGGTCCGACATTAGTATTTATAAGCAACAATGTGGGACTGCCACTAGGCGTTCCATAGATGAAAAATCGCAATAAGGAGGTGACAATGCTACCAAACTCTCTGACAATGCCGCCGGACTTTCAAAAAACAGAATCAACCCCTCGGGGTCTGCTGCGTGCGGCCTTTACCCGTGCGGCTTTCGGCATTGCCGCAACCGCTACTA
>JAACDV010000247.1 GCA_009936825.1 Bacteroidota bacterium
CCGGTTTGTCACCGTTAGTCCCTCTGCGGTTAGGACCGGTATTCTTGACGATTTTCTAAAGGCGTTTGGGCCGACTGTGGCCGCGAACCTGCAACGCGTTGGCCGCGCCGGAACCCCGGAAGAGATTGCCGCTGCCATCAGTTTTCTGGTTAGCCCCAAAGCCAGTTGGATCAACGGCATTGACATCATCATTGATGGCGGTATGGGTGCCCTTAACCTGTCTAATGGGTAATGCTGGTCTGTCAAAATGAAACCATCTTAACGGTTTGATAGATTCGTGCTGGCAAGTTGCTCGTTGCGCTAATACCCTGACCCAGACGTTCCTAACATTGAATAGGCGCACCCAGAAATGCCCCAGAAGACGCCCCAGAAGACGAAGAAGCCCCAAAAGAAGACGAAGAACATCATCTTCATCATGTTTGACCAGCTTCGCTTTGATTATCTTAGCTGTAGCGGACACCCGCATCTCCACACGCCTAACATTGACTGGCTGGCCAGTCAGTCGGTTCGCTTTGATAAATGCTATGTTCAGTCGCCGGTTTGTGGTGCCTCGCGGATGTCGTTCTACACTGGCCGATATATCAGCTCGCACGGATCAACCTGGAACGGCATCCCGCTGAAAATTGGCGAATGGACGATGGGAGATCATTTACGCGAAGCTGATATGGACGCCCTCTTATTGGGCAAAACCCATATGAAAGTTGACGCCGAAGGCATGCAGCGTCTGGGGCTGGCCCCCGACAGCATTATCGGGGCGCGCCTTTCTGAATGCGGATTCGATACCAATTTACGCGATGACGGCCTGTGGGGTAGCGGTCCGGACGGCCTTTATGACGCAAAAGCATCTCCATATAATGAATATCTGAAAGCCGCCGGATATGATGGCGAAAATCCGTGGCATGATTACGCCAATGCCGGCATTGATGATGATGGCAATATCGCGTCAGGATGGATCTATAAAAACGCCACTCTGCCGGCAAATATTCGTGAAGAAGACTCCGAAACCCCATGGCTAACGCGTGAGATGATCAAGTTCTTGCGCGAGGAGGCACCAAACCGAACCCGTCCATGGATGTGCCACCTTTCCTATATCAAACCACACTGGCCCTATATTGTGCCTGCGCCCTATCATGATCTCTACGGCCCGAACAGCTTTTCCCCGGTGGTCCGCCGTGAGGATGAGCTGGCCGATCCAAATCCTGTCTATGCCGCCTTTACCAACAATGTCATTGGCCAGGCTTTCCAGCGCGATGATGTGCGTAATGCAGCACTGGGCGCATATATGGGGCTTATAAAACAGATTGATGATCAGATGGGCGCCTTGTTCGATGAATTGCGGAACTCTGGCCAGCTGGAAAACACGATGATTGTCGTTACCTCTGACCATGGTGATTATATGGGCGATCACTGGCTTGGCGAGAAAGACCTGTTCCATGAGCCGTCGGTCAAGGTTCCGATGATTATCTATGATCCCTCGCCCGAGGCAGATGGGACGCGTGGCAGCGTTTGTGATGCCTTTGTTGAGGCGATCGATCTGGTGCCGACCTTTGTTGAGGTTGCTGGTGCGGAGCCGCGATATGAAATGCTGGAGGGACGCTCCTTGCTGCCATTTCTGCAGGGCGCGCCTCCCTCTGATTGGCGCAGCTATGCGATCAGCGAGTATGATTATTCAATGACACCAATGGCAGGGCGCCTCGGCGTTTCCCCTAAAGATGCACGCCTTTATATGGTTTGCAACGCGCGCTGGAAATTTATGCATGCTGAAGGCGGGCTCCCGCCGATGCTCTTCGATCTTGAGGCTGACCCGGATGAATTGGTCGATCTGGGACGCAATCCCGCTTATGAAGAGCAAATTCAAACCTGCTATGATCAGCTTTTTGAATGGACAAGACGATGCGCCCAGCGCACTACAATATCGGATCAGGAAATTAACGATAGGCGCGGTAAAAGCCGGCGTAAAGGAATCGTCCTTGGGGTCAGCGAGGCAGGGGACGTCGATCCTGATCTGATCGCAAAATATCAAGGAAAGGCACGGCAAAAATACATATAATCTAGGTATCTAACTAGTTGCTGATTTGACAGAAAAGATTTCTAAGCCTCATGCTTTTCCATACGAAAAAAAAGAGTTTCAGGATCAAATAGGATCTGGCTCTTGCACGTTCCAAAGGGAGAAAGCCATGGATACCTATATTTTGATACACGGCGCGTGGCACGAAGGCGCCTTGCTGGAAGACACTGCCAAGGGCATCAGGTCAGCAGGGCATCAGGTTCACACCCCCACCCTTGCCGGAAATGGCGCGGGAGATAACAAACAAACCGGATTGGCCGAAGCGATCGACTCGGTGATCGCATACATAACCGAAAATCATCTCAAGGATGCGATCCTAGTTGGTCACAGCTATGGCGGCATGGTGATTACAGGCGCGTTTGATAAATTGCCCGAAGGCACGATCAAACGTCTGGTTTACTGGAATGCGTTCGTTCCCAATCCGGGCGAAAGTCTGAACGACATGATACCGCAAAATTATGTTGATCTTTTCGACGCAACCGCAACCGAAGATGGCAGCGTCCTTTTGCCCTTCCCGATCTGGCGGGAGGTATTTATTAACGATGCCGATATGGCGCTTGCCAAGGCGGCCTATGACAAGCTGAACCCGCATCCCTATAAAACCTTCACCGATGCAATAGCTCTTAGCAAAGCCCCCGCCGAGATGCAGGTTGGAAAATCATATCTGTTATGCCGCGATGATGTGGCGCTGCCTGCCAGCATGCCATGGCATCCCAGATTATCCGAACGGCTGGGCCTTTACCGCCTTGTCAGCATGCCGGGAAGCCACGAAGTCTGCTTTACCAACCCCGGACTTCTGGCAGAAAAAATGATCGAGGCTGGTCGCGACTAGCCAGCCGAAGGATCGCGGTGGTACCCGCAAGATTAGGCGCGCATCACCGCCCCGCCCGGATCATAGGGTGATGCCGCAATGACGCTGGCGCTGCATTCAACGCCGACGATATGAACACTGAGATCGGTACCCGGAACGGCCAGATCGCTATTGACCAACGCCATCGCAAGGGATTTTCCGGTGGTATGACCATACCCGCCAGAGGTCACAAACCCGACCAGATTACCAGCCGCCCAGACCGGATCAAAGCCACTTGCATCTGCCCCGGAAACATTAGCGGAATCCGCGGCAATCTCTCCTGCGGCAATCTCCAGCGTGACCAAGCGCTTTGCTGGACCATTGCCGCTTTTTTCTGCAAGCGCGGCTTCACGGCCGATACATCCATCGCGCTCCCAGTCAATCCAGCGCTCCATACCGGTCATAGCCGGGGTATAGCCTTGGGTGAATTCCGCCGACCAGATGCCATAACTTTTCTCCAGACGAAGCGATAGCATCGCGTTAAAGCCAAACTCGACAATGCCCTCATCCTTACCCGCCTGAAGAAGCATTTTGCGAAGCGCGATATGATCACCCATCCGGCAGTTAATCTCGTAACCAGCTTCGCCCGTAATTGACAGGCGGGCGACGCGGGCGCGAATTAGACCAAGGTCAAACTCACCACATCCCATAAACGGCAGATCACTCAGCGCGCCGTCTGTCAACTTTTCAATGACGGCGCGTGACTTTGGACCGGACAGCGAAAATCCAGCCATTTCTTCGCCAAGATCGCGGACCGAAACACCGCTATCCATATGATCGTCAAACCAGCGCATGTGCCAGCTTCGAAGATAATAAGAGCCCATGATCCACCAGCTACCATCGCCCCAGTTAAACAAAGTCATATCACCTTTCAGACGGCCATCATGACCAAGCGCCACCGCAAGGCGTCCGCGTCCCGGAACTGGCAATTTGGTTGCAAAAATCCTCGCCAACCACGCAGCGGCGCCGGTGCCTGTGACCTCAAAGCGTGAAAATCCGGTAATATCCAAAAGCCCCACAGCTTGACGCACTGCCTTACACTCGCTGGCAACAATATCAAAAGCATTCGAGCGTTTAAGCGACGGCTTTTCCGCAAATCCAGCAGGCGCAAAATACAGTGGCACTTCCAAATCCCAGCTACACCCCCAATGCGCGCCCGCCGCACTCATATCGGCGTAGGCCGGAGCCATTTTAAGCGGGCGTCCCGCAGGCAATTGCTCATTCGGATAGGTCATCACAAACCGGCGCGAATAAAACTGGCCCGTAGTTGGTTTTATATATTCCCTGTTTTCGGCAAAACCGCCATAGCGCGCGACGTCCATTCCATAAACATCCGCTTCACTCTCGCCATGGATCATCCATTCGGCAAGCGATTTACCAACGCCGCCGCCTTGCAGAAATCCCGCCATTACCGCACAGGCCGACCAGTAATTTCGCTTGCCCGGCACTGGCCCAACCAGCGGATTACCATCCGGCGAGCAGGTAAAAGCACCATTGACCCAGGTTTTAACCCCAACCTCCTGCAGACACGGATAGCGCTCGAATCCCATGATCAGTTCATTTTCGATCCGGTCAGTTTGCTCTTGAAAAAGCTCCATCCCGTAATCCCACGGCGCTCCCTCCATGGCCCAATGCTCGTGGTCAACTTCATAGATGCCCAGCAAAACACCGTTCTGGTCTTGGCGCAGATAAGTACAGCCTTCGAGGTCTACGGTCATCGGCACCTCGAAATCGATTTCCTCCAGCTTTGGAATGCTGTCAGAAATCAGATAATGATGCTTTAGCGGCGATACTGGCAGCTCAATCCCCGCCATTCGCCCAACTTGCTTTGCCCACAATCCGGCGGCGTTAACCACATGCTCGCAGGTAATCACCCCCTTGTCGGTGACAACGCGCCAGCCTTCCCCGGTTTGCTCGAGGGATTCAACCTTCGTATGTTCGAAATATTCCGCCCCGCGTTTGCGCGCCGCACCGGCATATGCCTTAACGGTTCCGGTGGTGTCCAAATATCCTTCGCGGTCGGCCCACATGCCGCCCAGAAATCCCTCGGTGGACATGATCGGGTTCAACTCACCAGCTTCTTGCGGCGTAACCAGACGGCAATCATCAATGCCGATCGACTGAAAGACGCGGTAGGCAGATTGCAACCATTCCCAACGATCCGAAGTCCCCGCCATGGTCAGTCCACCTGTCATGTGAAGCCCTATATCCTGACCGCTCTCTTCTTCAATTACCGGCAGAAGGTCTATGGTATAGGCCTGTAATGCCGCGATATTGGGATCAGCATTAAGCGCATGGATACCGCCAGCAGCGTGCCATGACGATCCTGCGGTCAGGACCGAACGTTCCAGCAAACAGACGTCGCTCCATCCAAGCTTGGCCAGATGATAGATTACCGAAGCGCCGACAACACCACCGCCAATCACCACAACCCGATAGTGCGACTTCATTCCAACCTCCCGTTTTTC
Organism: Bacteroidota bacterium; assembly: GCA_009936825.1. Next base: position 5,387 of record JAACDV010000247.1, read on the forward strand.
TTGGCCCCTATTCCACCTTCCCATAGCTTAGCACACCTCTGTCGTCCGGTTATGCTTCGCCGACGTAAACTGAAAGATTTGCGTCATCTGCCATATGTTGAATGCCGATATATCCGTCCAATGGTATTTTACCGGCAAAAGCATAAGCGATTTCAGTACGCTATTTAACTGGCATTATCCGGCAGGTTTTCTATACTGAAGATCAGCAAAAACTAGACATTGGTTTTTATTTATAGCCTTAGGGCTTTTATTCAGAGGATCGTCGGCATCAGATGGCCATTTTTCTTCATCACAATGACCTTCCCGACGGGCTTGATTTTGGCAAAGAAGTCGCGATTGACACCGAAACTATGGGATTAAAAACCCTCCGGGACCGGTTATGTCTGGTCCAGCTTTCTTCGGGCGACGGTAATGCACATCTGGTAAAAATTGCCAGCCCGCAGGCGGCGGCTCCCAACCTTGCCGCGCTTATAGCGGATGCCTCGGTTGGCAAACTGTTTCATTTCGCCCGTTTTGATTTGGCCGCGTTGATACATTATGTCGGCCCGTTAAACGGCCCTGTCTATTGCACCAAAATTGCTTCAAAGCTGTGCCGCACCTACACTGATAGGCACGGACTGAAGGATTTATGCCATGAATTGATTGGCGTTGATCTATCGAAACAACAGCAATCATCAGACTGGGGCGCGGATGAATTGACCCAGGCGCAGCAGAAATACGCGGCGAGTGATGTCTTGTATCTGCACCAGCTAAAAGCAAAGCTCAACATTATGCTAGAGCGTGAAGGGCGCGATGCTATAGCTGCTGCCAGCTTTGCGTTTTTACCAACCCGCGCGGCGATGGATATTGCCGGCTTTGATGAGATGGATATTTTTCACCACTGATTTTGTTATCGGTGCGTAAAGTGGGACTAAGTCCCGTAAGTATATTTTTTGGTAGATGTAACCTATGGCTGACGCACCTAAAGCAAAAGATAATCCGGCAAAGTCTGCGGTTAGTTTTGCGCCTAAAGACCGTGCAGGTGAAGCTGATCGCCGTCCATTTCGGGCCAGTATATTATTTATCAGCCTTGGTCTGGTCATGACGAGCATAACGGTTCTTTGGCTGGGGTTTTTCAGCCAGCAAGATTAAATCCGCCTTAAATCCAGCGATATCAAAATCAACGAGATTGGTGAGATTGAACTAACAGGCGCAGTTTATCGCGGGCAGACTGCGCGCGGTGAGGATTACGAAATTACCGCTGCCATTGCCAATGAACGCAGTAACGGCGTAATCGACATGTCAGACCCAACAGCAAGGGTAGTCCAGACCAATGGCGATGTGATGAACCTTGTTTCAAAGGAAGGCGTTTATTTTCCCGACACAAAGGAAATTAATCTTGATGGCGACGTGGTTATCACCAGCGCTGATCTTGGCCTAAAAATGTTGGCCCAGACGTTGAGCGCGAACCTGACGGATGGCGATATGGTCAGCACTAAACCGGTGCGCGTTGAACGCCAAGACGGTTTTGTTGTTGCTGACGGAATGCAGGTTTATTCGCGCGGGGAACGGATTATTTTCATTGGCAACGCCAAAATGACCCTTAATAACTCCATGGCACCAGATAAACAGACAGCAGCAGATAACTAGGTGATCCAAAATATTCAGCTAATGAGACAATAGGCATTTAGAAAATCCTATCCCAAAAGAAAGAATACCCAAGATGATTCTCCTAAATTTTATAACCAAAATTCTGAAAATAACGACATATATGAACGCCGAGATTAGCCGCAAATTCACCTCTGGATTCCGGGCGTTATTGTTTGTCTGTGCAGTCCCAATGATGGCAGCACCACTTGCCGCGCAGGACGCAAAGCCCATGACGATTGAGGCTGACGACCTGTTGGAATGGAACCAGACCGACGGCTTATACATCGCCAAGGGCAACGCAGTCGTTGTTCAAGAGGACGCAACGATCAAAGGTGATCTTCTGGTTGCTACTTATGATCCGGACTCCGAAGACAAAACGGTCGAAACTGTCACTGCGACCGGTAACATGTCCTTTAAAGACAATGATATCACGGCATCGGGTGCCAAGCTTATCTATTCGGTCAAGGACGAGGACTATCAGGTTGATGGCCCTAAAGCGATAGTGACTGGCGCCAGGGGAACGATCACCGCGTCAAAATCAATCGTTCTGGACACGCTGGATGATAAGCGCCAGCACATGATCGCAACAGGAAATGCTGTTTACAATGATGCAAATGGCCGCCGCATGGCAGGCGATCTGATCAACGCCTTTTTTGATGCTGAAGGCGCTATGGAAACGGTTGAGGCTGAAGGCAATGTCAATGTCCGCACCAATACCGGAAGCACCGCCAGCGGCGATGCGGGTGTTTACGATGCGGTAAGCGAGCGCGCGACAATCACCGGAAATGCAATTATCACCGATGGGGGCAGCCAGATGAGGGGGGCGCGCGCGGAAGTTGACTTCAAAACAGGAAACAGCCGCATCCTATCGGACGGAACCGGCGGGCGTGTCACCGGTGTTCTGGTATCAAACTAATGGAAACATTGGAAAATTTTGCTTGCCAAAAACTATGATGCTGTAGGATACCAATAAGGAAGAATCATTTCGGCCAGATTGGCAGAATTCGGCAGTAAGTATTTATGGAACCATCAGACTTTGAAACGCGGATTCGCGCGATGCAACGCCCTCATCTCGTTAAGGACATGGAGGGGCTGGTTGCCAGCGGCATCGGCAAGAGTTTCAACCGCAAACGTGTGGTCCGAAACGTGTCTTTGCGCCTACGTCGCGGTGAGGCGGTGGGGTTGCTGGGCCCGAACGGTGCTGGCAAGACAACCAGTTTCCATATTATCGCCGGCCTGTTGCCTGCTGATGAAGGCAATGTTCAATTGGATGGCAAAGACATCACCTCGATGCCGGTATTTCAGCGGGCCCGCCTTGGGCTTGGATATTTGCCGCAGGAATCCAGCATTTTTCGGGGATTGACTGTCGAACAGAACATCCGCGCCGTGCTAGAGACAACCGACGGAACGAAAAGCGACCATGACGCCATTCTTGATGATCTGATGGCCGAATTCTCGATTTCGCATCTTCGCAACACTCCATCTGTCAATTTGTCGGGGGGTGAGCGTCGGCGGCTGGAAATTGCCCGGGCACTGGCAATGCGGCCAACTTTTCTGCTTCTTGATGAGCCGCTGGCCGGTATTGACCCGATTGCGCTGACTGATATCCGCAATCTGATCGCTCAGCTCAAAGACCATGGTCTTGGCGTGTTGATCACCGACCACAACGTTCGTGAAACGCTGGATATCGTTGATCGCACCTACATCATTCATGATGGCTCGGTGCTGATGGAAGGCACGCCGGAAGAAGTAATTGGGCATGATGGCGTTCGTGAAGTCTATCTTGGCGACCGGTTCAAGATCTGATCAGGTTTCTAAAAGAATCACCTCAGGCGCAGCTTTTGCCATATTACATCCATCACCCGCGTCCATTCTGGCATTAACCAACACGCGTTATGACTGGATGCGGCGATAATTTAATCATGTTCTGAAAATATTTTTTGTGATTTTACCACGCGTTTTCGGCAGTTTATCCAAGAATAAATAACCGGGACCATGATCCCCGATGGTAACGCCAGCCGGGCACCCCTCACTCCCTCAAAGCTGATGCTTGACAGGCACCGGACTTGCTTCTAGGGTCCGCGCCCTGATCGATGGCAATTGTTACCTTTACACTTTCCATTTATGCCAAAAGTGTCTTCCAGCCTTCATCCTTCAATCAGAGTTTCGATTTTATGTCTTCTGAAAATTCCATGGCGGCCCTGTTGGCGTGCCAGCTTCCTGCAACCAGTAAAAAGCAGGTTCTACAAACTTTGAGCGAGTTGATCGCGGCAAGGACGAGTCTTTGCGAGCGCGCCGTTCTCGGTGCATTGGTAAAGCGCGAAAAACTGGGCAGCACGGCGATTGGTGCGGGTCTAGCGTTGCCACATTCCATGTTGGACGGCCTTGATTCGCCAACATATCTTATCGCAACTCTTGCCCAACCCGTTGAATTTGACGCACCCGATGGCAAGCCGGTGGATGTTATCTGCGTTGTTCTTGGAAGCGCTGACGATAGCAGCGGCTATCTTGCCCGCGTGACTGCCGCTTCGCGCCTGCTTCGTGAACGCGCTGCTCATCTTCGCAGCGTGGGCTCAGAAGATGAACTTCGGGCCGTCATCCAGAGTGATCTGGTCGCCGCTGCCTAAGTTACCCATGGAAAATCCCGCCTTGCGGCAGGTTTCATCAGCAAACATAAAGTTCAGACCCAAGATCCAAACATAAATACCAAAACCAATGAAGATTTGGTGGAGCTAAGCGGGATCGAACCGCTGACCTCTACAATGCCATTGTAGCGCTCTCCCAGCTGAGCTATAGCCCCCCAATTCGGGACCAGACGAATGTTGAAGCAGGCAAACCTGCATCAAGGCGCGTATGGAAATCTTTGCACGTCCAGCATTTCTGCTGCGCAACACTGTCTATCGCAGCCATGCCCCGACGGGCAAGGAAAAAATATCCCAAGCGCCATCTAGTCGTCGTTGCTGCTAGGGATACCGCTTAAAATATCGTCATCTTCATCGAGATCATCGCTGATAAGCCCGGCCCGGTCATCATTATCGGCGTCGATATCGGTGTCGTCGAAATCATCTTCGGCTTTTTCAACGACTGCCTCAATAACTTCAGCCCCCTCATCGCCTGCGACTTCACCATCAATGATATCGTCCTCGGCCGTTTTAAGATCTGCTTCGGTTGCGGTCTTAGAAGTCGCTTTAACCGCCTTGCCGACTACCCGTCCACGTTTGCTTCTGACCACCGCTTCGGGATCAAATTCGGCCTGACAGCCAGGACATAGGATAGGAGTTCGATTAAAATCATAGTAACGCATGCCGCATGATAGGCAGGTGCGCTTTACACCCAATTCAGCCTTCGCCATTTTTTCAACTCACACTGTGAACGCAGGACAACTTTATCAAAGCTTGTTTTGCTACCATCCAATCCATCGACAACAGGCTTTAACAGCCTACTTCGATATCTGGCACGACAAAAACAAACCAATTGCGATTTGATACAATTTCCGTTTTCTGTCAAACCAAAATTAATCCTGACCGCAAAGCAGCTAAATTTATCGGCGCCATCACACTATTTTCCAGAAAATTTCAATCGCAATCTAACCAGCATCCTTTCTGAAACATTGCTTCCAACGCGGCTAAAATGCTAGGAATGCGTTAAGTTTGGACTGCTGGATTGACCATCATGCATCCCAAAACAGCTATTTTGAACCTTACAGGCCCGCGCATTATGACCGATCCTTCATCCAAGCCACTTCATGACGATATTATTTCGGCCCGCCCCGATACCCGGGCGGATGGCAACGTGGGAATGCACGGACAATTCGATGTTCCGGGTGATAAATCCATTTCGCATCGATCGCTGATTTTTGGCGGGCTTGCGATTGGCACAACACGCGTCACCGGCCTTCTAGAAGGTGATGATGTTATGGCTACCTGCCGTGCAATGCAGGATCTTGGCGTTGATATTACGCGTGCGGATGATGGCAGCTGGGTTATTACCGGCGTTGGCTCATCCGGATTGATATCCCCTCAATCGCCGCTGGATCTTGGCAATAGTGGCACCGGTGTAAGACTGTTGATGGGCGTTGTTGCCGGTCAGCCCATCACCGCAACCTTTTGCGGTGATGCGTCGCTCAGCAAGCGGCCGATGGCCCGCGTTACCGATCCGCTGGCTGAAATGGGGGCCGGCGTGACCAGCCGCGAAGGTGGGCGTCTGCCTTGTACCATCACTGGCTCGCCAACACCGCTGGCCGCTGATTATGATAGCGTTGTGGCGTCGGCGCAGATCAAATCTGCTATTCTGCTGGCTGGCCTGAACGCCAGAGGCACCACCATCATAACCGAGCCACATGCGTCGCGCGATCATACCGAATCCATGCTTCGTCACTTTGGCGCAACAGTAACCCAGCATATTGGTGATGATGGCACTCATACGGTTAAACTCACCGGCGAGGCGATCCTTCGCGCGGCCGATATTATTGTACCGCGTGACCCGTCATCAGCAGCTTTTCCCATGGTTGCAGCATTGATCACGCCCGGAAGCGATCTTTTGATCCCCGGGATTGGAATGAACCCGCTGCGCACTGGCCTGATCACCACCTTACTGGATATGGGCGGGGACATCACCATCTCGAACGAGCGTGTTGAAGGCGGCGAGACCGTTGCCGATCTTCGTGTTCGTCACAGCCAGCTTCACGGCATCGATGTTCCGTCTTCCAGGGCCGCGTCGATGATTGACGAATATCCAATTCTTGCCATTGCCGCGACCGTGGCCAGCGGGGTTACGAGGATGACTGGCGTTGCCGAATTGCGGGTGAAAGAAACCGACCGGATTGCCGTGGTTGCCGATGGAATTACCGCGGCTGGCGGCGATGTCAGCTATGATGAAGACAGTATGACGGTACGCGGCGGTGAGATTGCCGGTGGTATCAGCGTCGATTCGCAGCATGATCACCGGATTGCCATGTCTTTTCTGATTCTTGGAATGATCTCTACGGCGCCCATCACCGTGACCGGTTGTGCCACCATCAACACTAGTTTTCCGGGTTTTGCGGCGTTGATGAATGACTGCGGTGCGGCGTTTCATGATGCGGACATTCCGGTATGATCATCGCTGTTGACGGATCTGCTGCCAGCGGCAAGGGAACGTTGGCAAAACGGTTGGCCGCGCATTTTGATTTGGCACATCTGGACACTGGCGCGTTGTATCGGGCGTTGGCTCTGCACCTGTTGCGCGGCGGGGAAACCCCTGTCAGCGCTGAAGAAACGCGAGCGGCGACGGCCCTTCGCTCACTTGATCTTGCGCTAGTTGATGATCCGGAAATCCGCACCGATACGGTGGCCCAGATGGCATCGGTAATCGCCGCAATGCCGCAGGTCCGGACTAATTTCCTGAAGTTCCAGCGTGATTTTGCGGCGGACCCCCCCCAACCGGGAGGCGCGGTTCTTGATGGCCGCGATATCGGCAGCGTCGTTCTTCCTGATGCAGGTTGCAAGCTGTTTATTGACGCCAGATTAGAGGAACGGGCGAAGCGCAGAACGCAAGAGTTGCAAGCTGGTGGGCAATCCGTTATATTCCGCGACGTTCTTGAAGAAATGCGGGTGCGTGATGAACGCGACCGTGGGCGGGAGATCGCCCCTTTAAAGGCCAGTGCCGATGCCTTGATCATCGATACATCCGATCTGGATGCAGATGGTGTGTTTGCAAAAGCGCTTGCCTATATTGAAACCTGCCTGTGACATTGGATGCTTTCATTTATGTGATTTGCATCTTTTTCGGGATTAGGGCTTTATGAACTTGATCGGGATTTTGGGATACTGAACACCCAATAATCCTATTTTTGACTCGGGACGCTGGCGGCAACCAATCAATTCGCCGTTAAAAAACCCGGCAGGGGTTTTCTTTCACTCCGCCCAATGGATCAGATTCCAAAGGACGGTGGGCCAGAAAACTAGGTTCAGTCTGTTCGGCCCTCATCGCCAGCTGAGGATTAAACGCGCCGCTGTCCGCTTAACCGTCGGCATCGGAGCTAGGGCGAAAAACGGAGATTTACTTGATATCTGAAACTAACAATTCAGCTGCTTCTGCACCTGAAAACTTTGCCGACATGCTCGCTGAGAGCTTTGGCGAAAACACCAGCATTGAAGGCAGCGTTGTTCGCGGCTTTGTCATCAGCGTCGAAGGTGACGCCGTCGTTATTGACGTGGGTCTAAAATCCGAAGGACGTGTTCCCTTAAAGGAACTGACAATCGGGCGCCAGGAGCCAAACATCAATGTTGGCGATGAAATTGAAGTCTATGTCGAGCGCATGGAAGACAAAAACGGGCAAGCCGTTCTAAGTCGTGATAAGGCTCGCCGTGAAGAAGCTTGGGGATTGCTGGAAACATCGTTCGAGAAACAGGAACGCGTCACCGGCATTATCTTTGGCAAGGTCAAAGGCGGATTTACCGTCGATCTTTCAGGTGCCACAGCATTTCTGCCGGGAAGCCAGGTCGATATTCGTCCTGTTCGAGACCTTGGCCCACTGATGGGCTCTCCACAGCCCTTCCAAATTCTGAAAATCGACCGTCGCCGCGGCAACATTGTTGTTTCGCGCCGAGCTGTTCTGGAAGAGTCCCGCGCCGAAGCCCGCACCGAGCTGGTATCAAACCTGCAAGAAGGTCAGGTCCTTCAGGGTGTGGTGAAAAACATCACCGATTATGGCGCTTTTGTTGATCTTGGCGGTGTTGACGGCCTGTTGCATGTCACCGATATCGCATGGCAGCGTATCAGCCATCCGTCAGAGGCCCTGCAGATTGGTGAAACCGTCGAAGTTCAGGTTATCCGCTTTAATTCGGAAACGCAGCGTATTTCGCTGGGCATGAAGCAGCTTCAGTCTGACCCGTGGGAGAGTGTAGAAGGCAAATTCCCAATCGGATCGAAGATGGAAGGCCGCGTGACCAACATCACTGATTATGGCGCATTCGTTGAGCTGGAAGCCGGTGTTGAAGGTCTGGTCCATGTGTCTGAGATGAGCTGGACGAAAAAGAACGTTCATCCCGGCAAGATCGTATCTACCAGCCAGCAGGTTGAAGTTATGGTTCTTGACGTTGATCTGTCAAAGCGCCGTATTTCGCTCGGCCTGAAGCAGTGTAGCGGCAATCCATGGGAAGAGTTCAGATCCAACAACCCTGCCGGAACTGAAATCGAAGGCGAAATTCGCAACATCACCGAATTCGGTCTGTTTGTTGGCCTGACGGAAGAGATCGACGGTCTTGTCCATCTGTCCGACATCAGCTGGGACGTGACGGGCGAAGCTGCCTTGGAAGGCTTTACCAAAGGCAATAATGTTAAAGCCAAAATCCTTGAAGTCGATGTTGAGAAAGAGCGCATTTCGCTTGGTATCAAGCAGCTGACCGAAGATCCTTTCGCCGGACAAGCTGACAGCCATCGCAAGGGTGAGGTTGTTACCTGTACTGTGACCGCAACCAGCGATAACGGCCTTGATGTTAGCGTCGGTGAGGCGCTGACAGGCTTTATCCGCCGTGCAGACCTAAGCCGTGACCGTGCTGAGCAGCGTACAGACCGTTTTGCCGTCGGCGAAAAGGTTGATGCCGTCATCACCAACATCGATAAAAGGAGTCGCAAGCTTACTCTGTCGATCAAGTCACGCGAAACCGCCGAGGAAAAGCAGGCTGTTGAAGAATATGGCTCTTCCGACAGCGGCGCCAGCCTTGGTGACATTCTTGGGGCAGCACTGGCAAAGCGCGAATCGGACGACTAAGAATAGTCTGTCCTTCCAAAATTAGGGCGAATCAGTGTAAAGAATGCTGGTTCGCCCCAAAAATTAGCATGAAGTGTTAAAGACTCCAAAAAAACAACGAAAAGATTGCGTTTTAATAATCTAATGCGGTTGACCTACTAGCCGCACAAGGGCATCCTTTTAAAGCTTTGTTAAATTTAAATCAGGTGGGAATAGGTGACACGTTCGGAACTAATCGCCAAATTGGCGGCCAAGAACCCGGCTCTTTATCATCGCGATATTGAACGTCTAGTTGCCACCATCATTGATGAGATTGGCAGCGCCCTTGAACGCGGGGACAGAGTTGAACTTCGCGGCTTCGGTGCGTTCTCAGTCAGAGAAAGACAAGCTCGCGTTGGCCGCAACCCGCGGACCGGTGACAGCGTTAAGGTCGCCGAAAAAAAGGTGCCGTTTTTCAAAATGGGTAAAGGTATGCGTGAGCGGTTAAACCGCTAACCGTAAAAAAGCCATGCGCTTCATCGGCCGCCTTATCTGGCTGCTCATCACTCTTACCGCCGTAACGGTGGCGATGCTATTTGCGACTTCGAACACCGAGATGGTCACGATAAAACTGTGGCCATTTGCCAATGTATTTACCCTGTCATTATGGATTCTCGTTCTTGGCACCTTGGCGGTTGGTGCGCTGATTGGCGGCGGATTAGTCTGGATGTCTCTAATCGCGGCAAAGGCGCGTAACTGGCGGCTGACGCGTCAGCTCAGCAAGGCTGAGATGCGTGCCTCAAAAGCGGAAAAACAATTGCTGGACGCGGATACTGAAGATAATAGCCCCGATGTCAATCTAGCAGCGATACCGAAGAAATTGCCGGCCTCATAGCAATTTTCCTGCATGATTGCCCAAAATAACTGTCCTTGCTATTAACGCTGTGCCCCCACAATACCCCGGCCGATACATAGACTAAGCGCAAAGCTTGAGAGCCAGAGAATCAGATGAGCAAACAGTCCGACATCATGGTGAAAATCTGCGGCATCGCCACGCCACAAGATTATGTTCATTGCTATGATGCCGGTGCCAGTTTTGTTGGCATGGTGTTCTTTGACAGATCACCGCGCCACCTTACCCTGACTTGCGCGCGGGAAATCGCTGCCGAGGGCCGGGCCCTTACCGCAAAAGAACGCCCCGAGGCCGCGTCCGGCATTCCGTTGCGGGTTGCACTGACGGTTAATATGCCTGACGATGAATTGACGGCGGTAATTGCCGCAGCACAGCCCGATTTTATTCAGCTTCACGGCGACGAATCCCCCGAGCGCGCCCGCGCTATCCGTAACCGGTTTGGCCTGCCCCTGATTAAGGCGATTCGCGTTGGTAGCGCGGATGATCTGGCACAGTGTAAGGACTGGAACGACCTTGCTGACTGGTTACTGTTCGATGCCAAAGGGGATCCTGGCGCGCTTACGGGGGGTACCGGACATTCATTTGATTGGTCGCTATTGGCCAACCATGCTGGCGAAACAAAGTGGATGCTGGCAGGGGGATTGTCGCCCGACAATGTGGCGCGCGCAATTGCCGTTACCGGTGCGCGAGGTGTTGATGTATCAACCGGCGTCGAATCAGCACCCGGTAAAAAGGACGCAGAGCGCATTCAGGCATTTGTCTCAGGCGCGCAACTGGGCTAGTTTGCATCAATCGGTAAAACAGTCTTAATAGAACAGGGTCATGCGCTCCCTTTGACCTCAACCTTATAGAAGCAGGTGGAACAATGACAGATGCGGGTCTTAACTCTTTTCGCAATCAGCCCGACGAGCGTGGCAGGTTTGGCATGCATGGTGGCCGCTTTGTTGCCGAAACGCTGATGCCGCTGATCCTGAAAGTTGAAACTGCGTACAACGCGGCCTGCAATGATGATGAATTCGCGCGCGAGCTTGCCTATTACCAGACACATTATGTTGGCCGTCCGAGCCCCCTATATTTTGCCGAACGCATGACCGCGCATTTTGGCGGTGCAAAGCTATATCTAAAGCGCGATGAGTTGAATCATACCGGCGCGCATAAGATCAACAATGTTCTGGGTCAGGCTCTGGTCGCCAAAAGAATGGGCAAGAAAAAGATCATCGCCGAAACCGGTGCTGGTCAGCCCGGCGTTGCCACCGCTACCGCCTGCGCCCTGTTTGATATGGAATGCGAAGTTTTTATGGGTGAAGAGGATGTTCGCCGCCAAAAGCCGAATGTTGACCGGATGCGCCTGTTGGGGGCCAAAGTGCACCCTGTTACCTCGGGCACCGGAACGTTGAAGGATGCGATGAATGAAGCATTGCGCTTTTGGGTCAGCAATGCCGAAACGCATTTCTATATTATCGGCACCGTCGCCGGCCCGCACCCCTATCCGCAGATGGTTCGGGATTTCCAATCAGTAATCGGCAAAGAGGCACGCCAGCAAATCATCGAGGCCGAGGGCCGCCTTCCCGACACCATCGTTGCCTGTATTGGCGGCGGCTCAAACGCTATGGGGCTATTTCATCCGTTTCTGGATGATGAGGAAGTTTCCATTTATGGGGTTGAGGCAGCCGGCAAAGGCATTCCGTCCGGTCTTCATGCCGCTTCACTATCCGGCGGCACGCCCGGTATTTTGCATGGTAACCGCACCTATCTGTTGCAGGATGATGACGGCCAGATAATTGATGCTCACTCAATCTCGGCCGGTCTTGATTATCCGGGTATCGGGCCTGAACATTCCTGGCTTCATGATATGGAGCGGGTGAAGTATGTAAGCGCAACCGATGAAGAAGCCTTGGAGGCATTTCAGCTATGTTCGCGCCTCGAAGGTATTATTCCTGCATTGGAGCCATCACACGCGCTGGCCTTTGTTGGCAAAATCATCGGCGATATGGACAAGGATGATATCCTGATCCTCAATATGTGTGGGCGCGGCGATAAATATCTGGGGGCGGTGCTGCCAATGCTTGAAGAACGCGGCAGGCTGTAACACCCCAATCGAAGCGGAAAAGAGCAAATAATGACGTCACGAATTGAACAGGTTTTTGCCAACGCGCGTGCTGAGAATCGCGGTACGTTGGGGGTGTTTGTTACTGCCGGTGATCCTGATATCAAGACTTCGACTGCGATTCTCGATGCCGTTGTTGAGGCTGGAGCTGATATCATCGAGTTAGGCATGCCCTTCTCGGACCCGATGGCTGACGGTCCTGCTATTCAAGCGGCCTCGCTTCGGGCGTTAAAAAGGGGAATGACCCTAGAATCAACGCTGAAAATGGCGGCAGTTTTCCGGGAGCGTAATCCCGAAACGCCGCTGGTGCTGATGGGCTATTATAACCCGATCTATATTTACGGTGTTCAGCGGTTTCTGGATGCCTGCGTTGTGGCGGGCGTTGACGGGCTGATCATAGTTGATCTACCGCCCGAAGAGGATGACGAATTGTGCATCCCCGCACGTGCAGCCGGTATTGATTTTATCCGCCTCGTCACCCCGACCAGTGACACTGAGCGGCTGCCCGTTGTTCTGTCGGCAGCTAGCGGCTTTGTTTATTACGTTTCGATTACCGGCATTACAGGAACTGGCAGCGCTGCTGGCGACAGCATTTCAGCAGCTTATAAACGCATTTCTGCCGCTACCAACCTGCCGATTGTGACTGGATTTGGCATTCGCACTCCCGAAGCCGCCGCCCAAGCTGCCACATTGAGTGACGGTGCGGTTGTTGGATCGGCGGTTGTTGATATTATCGCCGAAAATCTGGCCGAAGATGGAAGTGGTACTCCCGAAATTGTGTCCAAAATTGCCGCATTTGTCAGCGATCTTGCCAAAGCTATCGCTGGCAAAGCTGGCTGAACGTTTCAAATTGTTCGGTATGAAGCCGATTTGTGCCGCATCAAACGCGGGCATGGTGAAGTGAAGGAGAATGGGAATGAACTGGATTACCAATGCTGTTTTACCAAAAATTAAGGCATGGGTCACTGCCACCGAAGTTCCCGACAATCTCTGGGTAAAATGCAAATCTTGCGGCCAGATGATTTTCCACCGTGAATTTGAAGAAGCCCATAATTGCTGCTCGACCTGCGGTAATCATGCCCCGCTGCAACCAAATGCGCGCTTTTCTATGATTTTTGATGGGGGTGAGTTCCAGACCATTGACCTCGCTAGCATCACCGATGATCCCCTAAAATTCCGGGATTCGCGCAAATATGTTGATCGCCTGAAAGACACCCGCGCCAAGACCGGCGTTAAGGACGCCATTGCCGTAGCTCATGGCCAAATTGGCGGTCACAAAACTGTGATTGCTGCCTTTGATTTCCGCTTTATGGGTGGGTCGATGGGCCGCATGGTTGGCAATGGTATTATTGCCGCTGCCGAGGCTGCGGTTGACCTTGATGCGGCCCTGATCACCGTGCCTTCAACCGGCGGGGCGCGCATGCAGGAAGGTGTTCTATCGCTGATGCAATTGCCGCGCACCATTTTGGCTGTCGAAAAAGTTCAAAAGGCCGGATTGCCGCATATTGTTCTTCTGGCGCATCCTACCACCGGCGGCGTCACTGCATCTTTTGCCATGCTTGGTGATC
>JAACDV010000248.1 GCA_009936825.1 Bacteroidota bacterium
GAAGCAACAGAGATTGATAGCCGTCATCGCTATCGCAGTGCTTTTGGCAAGCGCGATCTGGCTGGTTATGACCGCCCTTCGTGACAATATCGTGTTCTTTTATACCCCGTCAGAATTGCCGACCGCGTCCGAAGGACGGGTGATCCGGCTTGGCGGGCTGGTTAAGAATGACAGTGTTTTCATCGACGGAATGCTGGCGCGGTTCGTTGTCACCGATGGCGAGGCTGAAATTGCCGTCAGTTTTGATGGCGCGCTGCCAAGCCTGTTTCGCGAAGGTCAGGGTGTGGTTGCGACAGGAAAAATCAACAATGGCGCGTTGCAGGCAAGCAATGTCCTTGCCAAGCATGACGAGACATACATGCCGCGTGAGGTCGCTGATTCTCTGCGTGAAAAAGGCGTCTGGCAGGGCGAATCCGAATAGCACCTGGTTGCAGCCTGCTTAGGGTTTGATGTCCGGGCCGTCTTCGTTCTGATTTCTCTGATCTTCGACATCAGAAATTGCGACCGATGAAGCGGAAGCCGAGGCTGGCATTGGGGCCGCGCTCATAACTTCGACATTCTGCACGCGTTCGCGGTAAACGGTGTAAAGCCCGCCAACCAGAATTAATCCCGTGCCAAACAGCGTGTAGAAATCCGGCCAGTCCTGCCAGATAATAATCCCCCAAACGACGGAAAACGGAACCGCGGTATATTCAAACGGTGCAATGATAGAGGCCTCGGCCGAACGATAGGCATTGGATGACACCAAGGAAAGCAACAACACCGAAAGCGAGCAGATGAAAATATACACCAGCTCAGTCTGGCCCGGAAATACCGGCGCTCGCAGCATGAAATCCAGCGTCATATTGTCCGACGGTGCGCGCGGTATCAGCCAGTTAATCAGCAATATCGGCGCTGATGCGAGAACATAAGCAAGGTGTTGAACCATGGTCAAAGCCGGCAAATCACCAACCGCCTTTAGCCGCCGTGTCCAGATTTGAAACAGCGCATAAGCCAGCGCCGAGCCAAACACAATCACCGTTTCAATTTGAAAAGACTCGCTCCCGGGGCGGATGATCACCAACACCCCAACCATTCCCATAAATACCGAGAGCAACCGGTGAAAGCCGATTTTCTCGCCAAGTAACGGCACCGACAAAAGGGTGATCAGCAACGGAGACACAAAGAAAATGGCTACTGCCATCGATAATGACAGGGTGCCAAGCGGCAAAAAGAACAACCCCATCGCCACAACCAGACACAAACCGCGCCCGAAAAATTGCCAGAATGCCCATGCAGGCAAGCGCAGCATCGAGGTGAACCCCTTGCTGAAGACCAACATGAAGCCAAGGACTATCAAACCACGAATAAAGGTAATTTCAAAAAGAGGTAGATTGGCGCTCATCAGTTTGATCAACGCATCATTCAACGGAATGACAGCCATACCAAGTGCCAGCAGCGCCAGTGCGACAGAAGGACGTTGCAACCAAGGGCTCATCGGCACTGCTCCAACAGCAGGTGATCAATAACTATTACCGGCCTATCAGGAAAAAATTCCGAGTGAAAGCAAATTGTGCGGATAAAAGCGAAGTCAGGCCGGAATACGCTGGCGGGAAATATATAAATCCGGCCTATACTTTCCGAACCACCAGATTGCGCAGCAAAAAAACGAGAGGGACCCGCTCATGCCGATTCAAAAAGGAACCTGTCATTGCGGTAAGGTAGTATTTGAGATTCACGCCGAAATTCAGGATTTCAGGCGTTGCAACTGTTCGATCTGTCGGCGCAAAGGCGCGATTATGTGCACCGCCCATAAGGACGAATTCAAGCTGATATCAGGCGAGGATAATCTTAGCCTTTATCAATGGAACACCAATACCGCCCGGCATTATTTCTGCAAAACCTGCGGAATCTATACGCATCACTGGCGGCGCAGCAAACCCGAATTTGGCTATAATCTGGGAGGTATTGACGGCGTTGATATGGATAAGATCGGGCCGGTTTCAACAGTAAACGGCGCGGCCATGAGCTTTGCTAGCAAATCCGCATCTGCAAAATAAAGGCAGTATCATCGGCGTGCGCAATATCGCTGCCATCATAGATTGGCACTTCGCAAAGCCGGACCTCTTCAATACCGCCGGCCTCTTCCATGGCGCGTAGCGTGGCGGCGAAATCATGCGCGGCGAAATGCGCCGCATTCACCCCAATCGCAGCAATGCCGCCAGACTTTCCATGCATCATCAAGGTGGTAAGCGGGTCCGGCCCAAGATGGCCGTGGGTGAAGGTACCCGCGCTAACAATGGCCGCATACCCTTTCGGCAAATGACTGAAATCAGTGGTTAAATCAGCATTATACAGGTTGGCATAATCGCCCTTTGCCTGCGCCTGCTCCAGCATTTCGGGCGAAATATCGACACCATCAATGACAGCATCCGGCATCACATTATGAAGTTCAGCCGCCACCAGCCCGGTGCCGCAGCCAATATCCAGAATAGGGCCTTCGGGAAGATCCAAAGCGGCCAGCGCAGCGGCAATTCTGGCAGGATAAATATAGCCAAGACCAGCGGCAAAGGCGCTGTCGTAATGCGCCGCAAAATCCCGGTAATACAGCTTGTGATCGGCCGGTGTCTGCAGGGCATATGCACCTTGCAGCCACGCCTCAGCAATTTCATCGTTATTCGCCGCCATCCCCTAACCTTGCTGTTTATTAGTTTGTTCCGACACCCTAATCGCCAACAATGCCGCTGATGGTTTTGATTTCGAGGAATTCTTCAATCCCCCAAACCCCGCCTTCACGGCCAACGCCGGATTGTTTATACCCGCCAAATGGCGCTCCGGACACGCGGCTCGCCCCATTCACCTGAACCATTCCCGCGCGAAGCTGGCCAGCAACACGGCGCGCACGCGAAGCGCTGCCCGTCTGCACATAGGCCGCCAGTCCGTATGGGGTGTCATTGGCAAGCTGGATCGCGTCTTCTTCGGTATCGAACGGCATCATTGAGAGCACCGGACCGAAAATTTCCTCGCGCATCACTGTCATCTCATGGGCAACATCGGCAAAGACTGTCGGCCGCACGAACCATCCGCGGTTTAGTCCTTCGGGACGGCCAAGCCCCCCTGCAACCAGCCGCGCACCTTCATCAATGCCAGCCTGAATGAGCGACTGCACCTTATCGAACTGCGCCTGTGAGACCAGCGGACCAAGATGATCGCCGGGCTTGCTTGGCAGGTCAACTAGCGTTGCATTCGCAGTAGCCGCGGCAACCTCAACGGCCTGATCATAGACGCTGCGTTCAACCAGCATCCGCGTGGCGGCGTTACAGGACTGGCCGGTATTGGCAAAACAAAAGCTAGCCCCGCGCGCCACTGCCGCTTCAAGATCGCTATCGGCAAAGACAATATTGGGCGATTTTCCGCCAAGTTCCAGCGAAACAGTTTTGATAGTATCAGCGGCCGCTTTGCTTATCAGAATTCCGGCGCGCGTCGATCCGGTAAAAGAGACAACATCAATATCGGGATGCGCTGATAAAATACTGCCAACGCCGCCACCATCGCCATTCACCATGTTGAACACACCGGCGGGAACCCCTGCCTCATGCATGATATCGGCGAAAACAATGCTGGACATGGGAGCAATTTCGGACGGCTTTAACACCATCGTACAGCCAGCGGCCAGCGCCGCACCAACCTTTAGCGCAACCTGATTCATCGGCCAGTTCCACGGGGTGATCAGCGCCGCAACGCCGGCAGCCTCATAAACCAGATCCTGACCTTCCATTCCGGGGCGAAGCGGATGCTGCCACTCAAACTTATCCAGCGAGCGAATAAAGGCTTTCAGATGGCCGGTTCCCGATGCCGCCTGATCGGCGAGTGACATATCAATAGGCGCGCCCATTTCATTGGAAATAGCCTCTGCCATCTCCACGGTGCGTGCCTTATAGACCTCAACAATGGATTTCAACAGCTCGCTACGCTGGGCTGGTGTAGTCATGGACCATGATGCAAACGCACCACGCGCCGCCGCAATTGCAGCTTCGGCATCGCCAACTCCGCCTAGGGAAATTGTCGCATACGGCTCTTCGGTAGCTGGATTATAAACCGGAAAATCCGTTCCGTCCTTTGGTGCTACCCATTCGCCATTAATGTAGAAATTGCGCTTGTCGATCATGGTTCTGTCCCTCAATTAGCGAAGCTGCGATTTATGACGATCGGCAAGATAAATGCCGCCAAGCACCATGGCCAGTGAAATTCCATGATAAATATACAAGGTCTCAGCTAGAAATAAAACCGCCATGAACGCCGAGAACACCGGCACCAAATTAACATAGAGACCAGCCCGGTTCGCCCCCGCAATTTCAACCCCGCGCATAAAGAAAATTTGCGCCAGCATTGACGGAAAAATCGCGCTATATCCCACATAGGCAAGCCCCTTGACGCTGGGCAAAACCAACGCGCCCTGCCAATATTCCACCGCCACCAGCACGCCCAGAACCAGCGTTGCCGGAACCGCAAAAAACGACAGCATCAGCACCGCAGGCATGGCAATTCGCCGACCCAAACCGGCGGTGTATCCGCCGTAGCAAAGGCACGCAACCAGCATCAGAATATCGCCGACATTAAACTGCATGGCGCGCAGCACTTCGAGTTGGCCGCCGCTGACCAGCACCACAACACCAACCAGCGAAAGTGCCAGTCCGGCAAGCTGAAGACGGCTAATCCGGATGCCAAACAACACCAGACTGATCAGCATAACAAGGGCCGGAATCGAGCTTTGCGTAATACCAAGATTAACCGCGGTGGTATATTGGGCAGCCAGCAGAAAGAAGGCGGTGAAACCGGCCATCCCCGCACCGCCCATCAAGGCAACCCAGCCAAGTCGCGCCCGCACCTTTGAGAATTCGATGCGCAACTGGCGGTGATAAATCACCCATAAAATGGTAACGCAGGTAAGCCAGCGCAGCCCCATCATCAACATTGGCGATACCTCGCCAACCGACAGACGGGCCACGATCGTGTGCCCGGCCCACATCATCGACGCCATCGCCAAAGAAAAATGCGCGTTATTCCAAAGCTTTATCAGAAACAAGAGGTTAGGTCCGATGCAGGTAATATTCAGCCCGTCCAAGCTGGCATCAGAACCCAACGCAAGCAAGAAGATAGTGCTTAAAGGGGCAAATTACGGCATACTGGCGGACCGTCTGAACAATGCGGCGGCTTTAGTGTCCCGGAAGGCAGAAGGATAGGATTTATGGACCAGTATCTTTTATCGGCGGCTAGCGCGGGCGGCTTTGAGTGTAGCGCTAACCGATCGCATGGGACGGCGGCTTTTCCTAACCGTGCAGGGTCGCTGGATGCCCCGATTATGGATGCGGCCTATGCCGAGATTTCCTCATGGGATCATTACGCCCCTACGCCGCTTTATGATTTGCCTGAAATTGCCGCAGCGACTGGCGTCGCCCGCGTGGTGTTTAAGGATGAGGCTCCGCGTTTCGGCCTTGGCTCATTCAAGGCGCTTGGCGGGGCTTATGCCGTTGCCCAACTGGTCCGCACAACCGTTCAAAACGGCGCAAATCCAAGCGATATTACCGTTGCCACCGCCACCGACGGCAATCATGGAAGATCGGTTTCTTGGGGGGCCGCGCGTGCCGGATGCTCTGCTAAAATCTATATTCACGAGCATGTAAGCACCGCGCGCGAAACCGCAATGCAGGATCTTGGCGCAGACGTCATTCGCATTAACGGGAATTACGAAGCCTCGCTTGCCGCCTGTAAGTCCGATGCCGATAAGCATGGCTGGCAGATTGTGTCCGACACATCGTGGCCGGGCTATCATGATATTCCGCTGCAAGTAATGGCCGGATATACGGTTATGGCACGCGAAATTCTGGCACAGCTGGACGGCGTTGCCCCCAGCCATGCGTTCCTACCCTGCGGGGTTGGCGGTCTGGCGGCTGGCATTATCGCCCCACTATGGCAGGCAGCCGGTGCTGATCTGGGGCGGATGATCGCGGTTGAATCGAACATGTCCAGCTGCATGAAAAACAGCATTGTCGCTGGCCAACCAACGCCGGTTAACATCACCAGTGAAACGCTGATGGCGGGCCTGTCCTGCGGCGAGGTATCCGATGTCGCTTGGGATATCCTGCATCAGACGCTCAGCCATTGCGTGACAATCGGCGATGATGCGGTCCAGCCGTTAATGCGCTGGTTTTACCAACGCAGCCCCTCAATTGAGGCAGGCGAATGTTCAACATCCGGACTGACGGCGCTGTTGCAGGCGCATGCCAACGATGCGGCATGGCAATCAATGGGGTGTGATGGACATTCAGTGATCCTGCTTTTGGGAACAGAGGGCGCAACCGATCCAGATTTTTATGCCCAGACGCTGGCACCATAAGGCGATATCAGAGGGCTGAAAGATTTTGGCTATTTCAGCAAAATTTCGTCATTAACCTCGGACAGGTTGGATTTGCCGCATAACGCCATGGTAAGATCCAGCTCTTTATGTATCAGTTCCAGCACTTTCGAAACGCCGCCACGCCCGCCAGCCCCCAGCCCATCAAGAAATGCCCGACCAATTAACGTGCCGCGTGCGCCCAGCGCCACCGCGCGCAAAACATCCTGACCCGTGCGGATACCGCCATCCATCCAGACCTCGCATTTATCACCAATAGCATCGACAATCGCTGGCAAGGCGGCAATCGATGACGGCGCACCATCAAGCTGCCGCCCACCATGGTTCGATACAATCACCGCATCCGCGCCGACATTCACCGCCGCCACTGCATCACCAACATCCAGAATACCCTTGATGATGATCTTGCCATCCCATTGTTTGCGAATTTCGCGGACATCATCCCATGACAGCGACGGATCAAACTGGCTACTCGTCCAGTCAGACAGCGAAGACATGTCTTTAACGCCGTCAACATGCCCGGTAATATTTCCAAAGCTACGATGTTTTGATCGCAGCATGTCAAAACACCAAGCGGGCTTTTGCACCAAATTCAGGATATTGGCCAAAGTCAGTTTTGGCGGTGCAGTCAGGCCGTTGCGAAGATCGCGGTGTCGTTGCGCCAGAATCTGCAAATCAAGCGTAATCATCAGAGCCGCGCAATTCGCCGCGCGCGCGCGTTCAATCAAATTGCGGATAAATTGTCGGTCCCGCATCACATAAAGCTGAAACCAGAACGGCTTGGTGGTGTTCGCCGCAACATCCTCAATCGAGCAGATTGACATGGTGGACAGGGTAAAGGGAACGCCGAACTCCTCAGCCGCCTGCGCTGCCAAAATCTCACCATCGGCGTGCTGCATGCCGGTCATGCCGGTCGGGGCCAGCGCAACCGGCATCGTCGTCATCTCGCCTAGCATGGGCATCGCCGTACTGCGCTCGGACACGTCCATGGCAACGCGCTGGCGAAACTTTAACGCCTGAAGATCGGCCTCATTCGCCTGCAAAGTTGATTCCGTCCATGACCCGCTTTCGCAATAATCATAAAACATCTTCGGCACGCGCCGCTTTGCCATTTTGCGAAGATCATCAACACAGGTCACAACAGCCATCAGCCTATCCTTTTCAGCTTGCAGCGATATAA
>JAACDV010000249.1 GCA_009936825.1 Bacteroidota bacterium
CAGCGCTTCGGATTTATCAATACTGACGGTGCCAACCAGCACCGGTTGGCCGCGCTCACGGCATTCGGCAATCAATTCGATTACCGCATTATCGCGCTCTTCCGAGGTCCGATAAACCTCATCATCATGGTCGATGCGTTGTACATCGACATTGGTCGGGATTCCGGTAACCTCAAGTTTGTAGATTTCGGACAATTCACCAGCCTCGGTCATGGCCGTTCCGGTCATCCCCGACAGCTTTTCATAAAGCCGGAAATAATTCTGAAACGTAACCGATGCAACCGTTTGATTTTCAGGCTGTATTTCAATGCCTTCACGAGCTTCGATTGCCTGATGCAGACCGTCCGACAGCCGGCGCCCTTCCATCGCGCGTCCGGTAAATTCATCAATCAGCACTATCGCACCATTCTTGATCATATAGTGCGAGTCGCGATGGAACAGTTTATGCGCCCGCAATGCCTGATTGACATGATGCAGCAGACCGACATTTTCCACGTCATACAACGTGCCATCATCCATCACGCCGCGCTCACGCAACAGCGATTCGCTATGTTCAATACCGATTTCGGTCAACGAGACAGTCCGGCCCTTTTCATCAAGCTCAAAATCTTCTTCGGTCAGGCTGGGAATAATTTGGTCTGCGACATGATATTTGTCCGACTGGCTTTCTACCGCCCCGGAAATGATCAACGGCGTTCGCGCCTCGTCAATCAGGATCGAGTCCACCTCGTCAACAATCGCAAAATGATGGGCGCGTTGCACCATATCTTCGATGCGGAATTTCAGATTGTCGCGAAGATAATCAAAGCCGAATTCATTGTTCGTACCATAGGTCACATCGCAATTATAAGCGGCCCGGCGTGCTTCATCGCTCAAATCACTGGTGATACAGCCAACCGTCATGCCAAGGGCCTGATAAACCCGGCCCATCCATGCCGCATCGCGTGCGGCAAGATAATCATTCACCGTGACGACGTGAACGCCGTCACCCTTCAGCCCATTCAGGAAAACCGCCAGCGTTGCCACCAGTGTTTTACCCTCACCGGTTTTCATTTCGGCTATTTGTCCGTTATGCAGAGCAATGCCGCCCATCAACTGAACATCGTAATGGCGCTGCCCCAGCGCTCGTTTGGCTGCCTCGCGCACCCGCGCGAAAGCCTCTGGAAGAAGATCTTCGAGACTGGCACCCTCGTCAAGCCGGGCACGAAGAATCGTGACCGACTCCAAAAGCTCGTCGTCGGTGAGGACTGAAATTGCGTCCTCATGGGCATTAATCGCCGCTATTTGAGGGGCGAATTTTTTGACCACCCGATCACTGTCGGTACCAAACAGGCTTTTCGCCAAAGATCCTAACATATGCTTCCCCGCATCATTTGACCGGACGATCGCCGGTTGACAGCACGATCAATATTATGCCGCCAGATTGGAGATAGTGTGACAGGAAAACATTGTCAATCTAGGCACCAAATTGCCGCCAAACCAATTTCACCGTAAAAACCGCATTATTGGGAATTTTCCTGCCCTCTGAAGGGTTGAATTACCCGCCACCTTCGGCAACACTAAGCGGCCGCTAAATTCAGATTAGCCAATGGGCATTTCAAAAAGAATACTCATTTCAAAAAGAATACTAAGCGGTGTATAAGTCGGCTGACCAAAAAACCGTGAACCCTGACCGTCCTGAAAGGATGTCTGATGAGATCGCTTTTCGCCATTTTCGCTACTAGTTTTATTTTGATTACAGCATCTGCCAGCGCCGCAGACAGGGTTCCTGTCGCGACGATAAATGGAACAACCATCTGGTTTGATGAAATTATGGCCATTGCCGAAACACTGCCGGCCGAATATCAACGTGCCGGACTGGAAAATATTTATGGCCAGTTGGTCTCAGAAATGGCCAACTCGCACCTTGCAGCGGCCGCCGGCAAGGAAGCCGGACTTGCCGAGGATGCCCGCATCGCCGAAGCGATGAAGTTGGCATCTGACCGCATTCTCGCCGAGGCTTATATACGCCGCGAGGTTGAAGCATTGATCACCGATGAGGCTATTGCCAGCGCCTATGACGCTTTTGTTGCGGATACGGCATCGCGGGAGCAGGTGACCGCATCACATATTCTTGTCGAGAGCGAAGCGGAGGCCATCGCTATCATTGAGCAGTTGACCAACGGGGCTGACTTTGCCGAGTTGGCGCGCGAAAAATCAACCGGTCCAAGCGGGCCCAATGGTGGCTCGTTAGGCTCGTTCGGGCGCGGGCAGATGGTTCCAGCCTTTGAGACCGCCGCCTTTGGTATGCCAATCGGCAGTTTTTCTGCCACACCGGTTCAAACGCAGTTTGGCTGGCATGTCATCCAGATTGCCGAGCGTAGCGTTACCCCGGCCCCCGAACTGGATGCGATGCGCGACCAGTTGGTTACCAACCTGTCGCGTCAAAGCTTTGCCCGTATTATTGAAATATTGCGGGCTGATGCGGAAATTTCCATCCGTGATCTAAAGGACGTTCTGGTTGAGGCAGAAGCGGCGGCCAAAGAATAATGACTATCTCGCCGCTTGCACCCGCTAAATTTCCGGTCATGCCGCCCATCAGCGGGCTGCGGCTTTCGACAGCTGCATCCGGGCTGAAATATTCCGGGCGGGATGATCTGATGCTAATGCGTTTTGCCGATACGGCTACACTGGCGGGGGTTTTTACCCGGTCTGACGCAGCTGCCGCTCCGGTCCAGTGGTCACGCGACCTTCTGCAAGATGAATCCCTGTCCGTTGCCTCAAGGGCACCCATGGCAATTCTGGTGAATGCCGGCAATGCCAATGCCTTCACCGCAGCCGCAGGTCTGGAGGTCGTGGCCACCTGTTGCACCGCGCTCGCCAGCCGCATGGGATGCGCCCCGACTGCGGTGATGATGGCGTCAACAGGGGTCATTGGTGAGCCGCTAAATGCCGCGATTCTGGAGGCAAAGTTTGACGAGCTGGTCGCCGATGAAAGCACCTGGCAAGACGCCGCCAAAGCGATCATGACCACCGACACGTTTCCCAAGGGCGCGGCCACACATTGTCAGATCGGTGGCCAGACCATCACCATCGCTGGGATCGCCAAAGGGTCCGGCATGATTGCACCTAATATGGCAACGATGCTTGGCTTTATCGCCACCGATGCCAAACTGCCTCGCGCCGTGCTGAATCTGGTATTGCGCGACGCTGCCAACCGCAGCTTTAACGCCATCACGGTGGATAGCGACACCTCAACCAATGATAGCGTTTTTCTGCTGGCAAGCGGGGCGGTGGACCATATTGAGATTACCGATGCGAATGATCCGGAACTGGCAGATTTTAGGGGCGCGCTAGACGACGTCATGCAGGATCTGGCGCAGCAAATTGTCCGCGATGGCGAAGGTGCCAGCAAATTTATCACGATCGACGTGGCGGGGACCGATGACGATGAAACCGCCCACCAAATCGGGCTGGCGATTGCCAATTCACCCTTGGTCAAAACGGCTGCTGCCGGTGAGGACGCCAATTGGGGGCGGATTGTCATGGCCATTGGAAAATCCGGACTGGGAATTGATCCGGCGAAGATTGGCATTTCCATTGGCGGGGTTCTGGTAGCGGCTAACGGAGCGCGCATTGCCGCCTATGACGAAGATCCGGTGACACGTCATATGAAAGGCACCAATATTGATATTGCGGTTGTGGTCGGCGATGGACCGTCAAACGCACGCATTTGGACCTGTGATCTGACGGCCGGGTATATTTCGATAAATGCCGACTACCGGAGCTAAACAGGACCCTACCAACAAATTAGGGGCCAACAAATTGGGGACAGGTAGTTTGCCGACCGTTCTGGTCAGTGCGGTAGCGCTGGTTGATCGTGACGGGCGGGTTCTTTTGGCCCAGCGGCCGGTCAGCAAATCCATGGCTGGGTTGTGGGAATTTCCGGGCGGCAAGCTCGAAGCCGGTGAGACGCCGGAAGCTGCGCTGATCCGCGAGTTGGATGAAGAGCTTGGCATCAACACCGCCGAATCCTGTCTTGCCCCGCTAAGTTTTGCCAGCCATTCATATACCAAAGGCTCTCCGGACGAAAACTTTCACCTGATCATGCTGGTTTTTGTCTGCCGCAAATGGAAAGGAACGCCGTATCCAAAAGAAGGCGGCGATCTGGCTTGGGTGCGCCCAGCCCGTCTTCGTGACTACGCGATGCCAGAGGCTGATCTACCCCTAATCGCAGTGCTTCAAGATTTGTTGATGTAGCAAAATCGGTTAGGTTTTTGGTTTGCCGCGATCAGATTCTGTCTCCCTAAATTCTGTTTCATTTAAGGGCATTTCTTCACTCGCCAGCGTATCAGCAAGCCGGTGCGCGGCACTGCCCGGGCGAAGCGGCTGTTGCTGGCTGGCATGCGGAGCCCAGCCGGTCAGCGTAATAATCTCAAAACTGGCTGGAATGCGGCCATTGGCGAGGCCAAATTTCTCCTGATAGATTTCAGCAGCGCGCATAAACAGCCTGCGTGATGACGGGCGGCGTACCCTTCCCAACATCGCATTTTGTTCTCCCATGCCGCGAAGATCAGCCATCAACCGAAACAAGTCGGGATATTCAATCGTCAAGCGGTCAGCATCTGCCACTGGCAAAGCCAATCCCGCACGGCCAAGCAGTCCGCCAACATCACGAATATCCGCCATTGGTGCCGTGCGTGGACCAGCCCCACCATAAAGCTCTTGCTCGGCCTCAAGAAGAACAGCGCGAAGTTCGGTCAATGTCGTGCCACCAAAAAGATTAATCAGAAAAAGCCCGTCCGGTTTTAGCAATCGGCGGAGCTGGATCATCACCCCCGGAAGATCATCAATCGAATGCAGGGTCAGGCAGGAAAACACCGCATCAAAGCTTTCGGGAGCAAAAGGAAGAAGGTCATACTCAACGGCCAGCGCGGGCCCGTCGGCGCTAGCGGTAGCGGCAAATGCAGGCGCCGGATCGGCCTGCACGATCGTTCCCACCTTGCCCGTGCTACGAAATTGGCGCGTCAGGACGCCATCATGACAGCCAAAATCTAGCGCCAGCGGAAAATCGCGGCGCATCAACTCCAACCTGTCGGCAAGACGAAGCGCCGCCTCTTGTTTCAAAAAATTAAACGCGTCAAAGCTGGAAACTGCGCGCGTTCGGTTACGCCGTTGAGCGGCATAATCAAAAAGCTTTGGATTCATGTTTTCTGCAATCATGATGCGCGCACCATCGGCGAGACCGCCTAAAATAACAAGTAAAAATCACCAAACCGCGTATCGGGATGCAGGGCACTGGATGCCGGATAA
>JAACDV010000040.1 GCA_009936825.1 Bacteroidota bacterium
GCCTCTTCTGCATCCTGATAGCATAAAAGATCATTGCCGCCATACGCTGTCATTTCGCTGATAATGGCTTGGCGCTGGGGTACTACGCGGTCAAGGACGGTTACCGATAGGCTGAACAGCGGCATGCTGGCGGCGTTAATGGTCTCAACCTGGGCGTCCCATTCACTGGCAATGGCATCGGCAAGCCCGCGCACGGGAACAATCGCCTGCGTGCCGGCCGGGGATCGAACCCCGCGCCCGTCCAGTTCAACAGCAAAGCCGCCATCGGCAACATTAACCTGAACATCTTTATAAAAACGCTTCTTAGCACTCATCTAATTTAGTCCACCATCAGTCGGGGTCAAACTGCCAGTCTGGGCCGGGCATCGCAAGCCCCAAGGCTGGCAATGTGTCCTTCATCGGGCTGGCGAGCGGTGCCTCGATCCATTTACCGTCAGGAAGGCGCAGCCGCCACGCATGAAGATGCAGGCGGCGCGCAATGATGCCACCCGGATGAGGCCCACCCAGATGACCCCCGTTAGAATTACCCCCGTTTGGATTAGATTTATCGCCGCCATATTTTCCGTCGCCGATAATCGGATGACCAACATGTGCCATATGAACGCGAAGCTGATGGGTGCGTCCGGTGATCGGGCGAAGAGCCATTAATGTATAACGCCGCGCGGCATGGTCAATCCGGCGCACCTCGCTCATCGCGCTGAGGCCCTTATCGGTAACCATCATTAGCTCACCCTCCAGCGCGTCGCCAAATCTGCCTCTTGCCGTTTGTTTCAACAGCGAAGCCTTAATTTGTGCAGCTTCTGGCGGCAATCCGGCGACCAGCGCCAAGTAGGTTTTTTCCATGTCATGCTGCTGGAATGCGCGTGTTAGACGGCGCGCCGCGGCCCGCCCCTTAGCCAGCAACAGCAATCCCGATGTGTCTTTGTCGATTCGATGAACCAGACGCATTCGCTCATCACCTTCGCCAATCGCCTGCAACATCCCGTCAACATGACGCGTTTGCCCGGATCCCCCCTGAACAGCCAGACCGCTGGGCTTATTGATTGCCACCCAGTCTGGTCCCTCGGCAATCACCATATCGTCAAACTGGCGGCGCGTCGCCGCATTTACCTTTGGTGTAGGGGCGGGTTTCTGGTCCAGATTGATGGTCTCATCCCGAAGATGGGGCGGCAATCGCAGCATTTGTCCCAGCACCAGCCGATCAGCGGGTTTGGCCTTTTTTCCATCCAGTCGGATCAGCCCTGATCGCAGCATTTTTTCCACCGGGCCTTGCGTTAAACCTTGAACTTGCCGCCGAATAAAGCGATCCAGCCGGGTGCCGTCTTCATCTTCGGGAATTTCAATCAGCCACCAATCCGGGCCGGATGCATCAGCAGGTGCCCTCATGTCGATAGCCTTGCCAGAAGGCTGCCTGCGCTAAAATGTGCCGCCGCAAATGCAGCCAACGACAGGCATACCGATACGCCGATATATAAAATGCTCATCCACAATCCCTGTTTATCGATCAAAGTTGCGGCATCAAACGCAAAACTGGAAAAGGTGGTTAGCGCGCCCAGAAATCCCACTGCAATAAACAATCGCCACGCCTCGGGAAGCACCAGTCCTGACGCCAGCATGCCCGCCAGAATCCCCATCAGCGCGCTGCCCGTAACATTGACCAGCACCGTTGCCAAAGGTCCGGAAACACCAAAAATTCCGGCGCCAAAACCGCTGACGCCAAGAAAATGTGATACCGCATAGCGCGTCATGGCCCCGCAAGCACCGCCCCCCGCCACCGCCGCCATCATGGTGATATTTAGTCCGGCACTCACTTTGTACTCGCCTCCAACATCAGCTTTTTTCTAATATCAAGTTCTGCGGCAGGTTTCATCAACCGTCTCGTTGTTTTTCCGCGCGAAGACGATCCCAATAGGCCAGACGTTTGGCGATCTCGCGCTCATACCCGCGTTCCATCGGCGCGTAAAAGCGTTGCCGCGGCATTTCATCAGGAAACCCGTTCTGCCCGGAAAACCCATCCGGATCATCATGGTCATAGGCATAATCAGCGCCATAGCCAATATCTTTCATCAATTTGGTTGGCGCATTCAAAATATGAGCAGGCGGTATCAAAGACCCCGTCGAAGCAGCCGCCCGTTTTGCCGATTTCAAAGCAACATACGCCGCATTCGATTTCGGCGCAGTTGCCAGATAAATCACCAAGCTAGCGATTGCCAGATCACCTTCAGGGCTGCCCAGACGTTCATAAGCCTGCCATGCACTAAGAGCGCGGGGCAAAGCTTGGGGTTCGGCAAGGCCAATATCCTCCGAGGCAAAGCGCGTCAGACGGCGCAGGATATAGTGCGCATCCTCACCGCCGGCAAACATCCGCGATAGCCAGTAAAGCGCAGCATCAGCATCAGCCCCCCGCAGCGTTTTATGCAGCGCCGACATCAGATTATAATGCTGATCCCCGGCCCGATCAAAAGCCGGAGCGCGGCCAGCAACAATTCCCGTCAAATCATTCACGCCAATCGGCGCTTGATCGGGCACTGCTGCCAGCGAGGTCAGTGACGACGCCATATTCAGCAGATACCGCCCATCACCATCAGCCATCGCCAGCAGTGCCTGACGCGCCTCAGCCTGTAACGGCAACATCGCCCCAATATGGGCCTCAACGCGGCCCAGCAGCGTCTCCAGCGCCTCTGACGACAATCTTTCCAACACCATGACCTGCGCCCGTGATAGCAACGCACCATTCAGGGCAAATGACGGGTTTTCCGTGGTCGCGCCGACAAGCGTAACGGTGCCATCTTCAACGCGCGGCAACAGGCCATCCTGCTGTGCTTTGTTAAACCGGTGCACCTCATCGACAAACAGCAACGTCCGCTGACCGCTACGCTGACGCTCAGCCGCGCGCAGAAAAACTTTACGAAGATCAGCCACTCCGTCGAATACAGCAGACACCGGTTCAAACACCATCCCCGCTGCATCCGCCAACAACCGTGCAATAGTGGTTTTGCCAGTACCCGGCGGCCCCCAGAAAATAATCGAGGCGAGGTCTCCTGCATCCAGCATTCGCGCCAGACGCCCGCCCTCGCCGATCAGCGCATCCTGCCCGACCACATCATCCAGCACCTTAGGCCGCAGTAATTCAGCAAGCGGAACAGTGCCTGGCGGCAAGGGGGTGAGGTCAAGTTCTCTCATGGCTTTATCTTTGCCCAAGCTATCCAACATCGCAAAGAAAATAAGATTTTTGGGGTGCCTATCCTAGCCGCCCCTATTTTGCTTTAACGCTGGCACTAAATTGTGACATCTCACTTTGTGTATATTTACTATGAACGCGTTTCACAGATGCGGGTTGATGGGCAAGACTGATACCGCTGCGGTGCGGCACGTTCGGACGTATCGGCCTTAACGCAAACCCACCGCCGCAGTTTGGGCAGATATTTGCCAGAATATCTTCGACACAGTCCCGGCAAAATGTGCATTCATATGAGCAGATCATCGCATCGGGCGCACCCGGTGCCAGATCCTTATCACAGCATTCACAGTTTGGTCTGATCTCAAGCATGTTAGTCTCGCCCCTTTTATGATCCAGATAGTCTATATCACATTATGGGGTAGCGTTCTATTTAGCAGGCAGCCAAGTCGCAGAATTACCCAGCGCCATGAAAAAAGGGCCACCCAGACGGCGGCCCTGTTTTAGCTTGGAATTTTATCCGGGTTCACGCCTTAATCGGGGATCACGCTGCGGTTTCTGCCACCGCTGTTTCCTCATCAACCTGCACCGGACCTGAATCCTGACCGCGTGCATCTTCATCCCGGTCAACAAATTCAATAACCGCCATCGGGGCTGAATCGCCATAACGGAACCCAGCCTTCATCACCCGTGTATAGCCGCCTTTACGTTCCTGATAGCGCGGCCCAAGAACATCGAACAATTTTTTCGTCATCGCATCATCACGAAGACGCGCATGCGCCTGACGGCGCGCATGCAGATCGCCGCGCTTGCCAAGTGTGATCAAACGCTCAACAACCGGGCGAAGTTCCTTTGCTTTCGGCAAAGTCGTGACGATCTGTTCATGCTTGATCAGCGCCTGAGCCATATTCCGGAACAACATCTGACGATGCTGTGACGTCCGGTTAAGCTTCCGTCCACCTAAACGATGACGCATTTTCATTCTCCCTTGGACGGGCGGGGCTATCCCCTGCCCATTTCTTCAAAAACCAACTCGGGTTCTAATATTTTTGGCCAGACCAGTTAGGCCAGACCAGTTAGGCCAAAGCGTTAGTTTGCTTAGAACGGCTCATCCAGACGACGGGCCAGATCTTCAACATTTTCCGGCGGCCAGGTTGGAATATCCATACCAAGCTCAAGATTCATTCCCTTCAGCACTTCCTTAATTTCGTTCAGAGATTTACGTCCGAAATTCGGGGTGCGAAGCATTTCATATTCAGATTTTAGAACCAGATCGCCAATATAGACAATGTTGTCGTTCTTCAGGCAGTTTGCCGAACGAACCGACAGTTCCAGCTCATCAACCTTGCGCAGAAGATTACGGCTAAATGGCAGATCTTCACTGTCATCTTCGCTGGGCTGCTCTTTTGGCTCTTCAAAGTTGATAAAGGTCTGCAATTGTTCCTGCAAAATCCGCGCAGCATAGGCTACCGCATCTTCCGGGGTTACAGATCCATCAGTCTCGATGGTCAGCAGCAGCTTGTCATAGTCGGTGATTTGACCGACACGCGCATTCTCAACCTTATAGGCAACCTGACGAACAGGGCTGTAGATCGAGTCGATCGGAATAAGACCGATTGGCGAGTCTTCGACGCGCATGCTGCCGGCAGGCACATAGCCCTTGCCAGACGTTACCGTCAATTCCATCGAAACGGATGCACCCTTATCAAGCTGGCACAGCACATGTCCGGGGTTCATGATTTCAACGCCGGCGGTCTCTGAAATCATTCCGGCGGTTACGGTCGCAGGGCCATCAGCTTGTTGACGCAGGCGCTTTGACTGATCATCATCAAGACGAACAGCGATGCCTTTAAGGTTCAAAACCAGATCTGTCACATCTTCACGGACACCGGGGATTGATGAAAATTCGTGAACAACACCCTGAATCTGGACAGCAGAGATCGCCGCACCCTGAAGTGAAGACAACAGCACACGACGCAGCGCGTTACCGATGGTTACGCCAAAACCGCGCTCAAACGGTCCAACCTCGATAACCGCTTGGCTAGGGTTGTACTCGGAAACCTTAACTTCGAGTTCATCCGGCTTTTTCAAGTCGAGCCAGTTCTTTTCGATCATGTTGGTGTTCCTTTAATTGAACAATATTCAGTCTGTAAAAAGGCGGCCCAACCGGGCCAACCATCTTGGCGCAGCCCGTTTAAAGCTTTGCCTAACCGCAAAAGGCAGCGATCACACCCCGGGCGATCACACCCGGCGACGCTTGCGCGGCCGGCAACCATTATGCGGGATCGGAGTTACATCACGGATTGATGTGACGTTAAAACCCACGGCTTGCAGCGCGCGAAGAGCAGACTCACGCCCCGAACCCGGACCACGCACCTGAACGTCAATCGATTTTACGCCGTGTTCAGCAGCTTTCTTGCCAGCATCTTCAGCGGCCATCTGAGCTGCAA
The DNA here is from genome assembly GCA_009936825.1 of Bacteroidota bacterium. The sequence goes on from JAACDV010000040.1 coordinate 5,629, forward strand.
ACGGGGTCGATTTACGCGACCCCTTGAACCCCATTCCGCCAGCAGATGCCCAGGCGATAGTGTTGCCCTGAACGTCGGTGATGGTGATCATAGTATTGTTGAAGGTCGAATTTACATGCGCTACGCCGCTTGTGATGTTCTTCCGCTCGCGACGGCGAACCCGGCCTTGAGCTGGTTGTTTTGCCATTGGCTTTCTCCTCTAGACCCGGGGGTTATTTCTTTTTACCGGCAATTGCTTTAGCCGGACCTTTGCGCGTGCGGGCATTTGTATGTGTCCGCTGGCCGCGAACCGGCAGGTTGCGACGATGACGCAGGCCGCGAAGGCAACCAAGGTCAAGATAACGCTTGATATCCATTGATGTCTTGCGCCGCAGATCACCTTCAACCAGAAAATCTGAATCGATGATTTCGCGAAGCTTGGTCAGCTCATCCTCCGACAGATCGGCTACCCGCCGTTCATCAGGAACACCAGCTTTTGCACAGATACTCTTGGCGCTGGTGGTCCCAATGCCATGGATATAAGTCAGTGCGATTTCCACCCGTTTTTTGGTGGGAATGTTTACACCCGAAATTCGTGCCACTGTCTGGCTCCTCTTACAAATGACGACTGTGTAGGTCTACCGCTCGTTTTAAGGAACGGACCCGCACCACCTCTTAAATTGTCGAAGGCGGCGAATTATAGGCTTTTGCCCTATACAGTCAACCTTATCTCTTAGTGTTACGCCAAAATGGGTTACGCACCCAAAATGGCCTCAATTTGCCGGCCAACCTCATCAATCGAGGTCATACCGTCAACCGTTCGCATCAAGCCCTTTGCTGCATAGTAAGGCAGCAGCGGCGCGGTGTTTTCATGATATACCGCCAGCCGCTTTTTCAGCGTCTCGGCATTATCATCACTGCGTTCACCGCCAGTTTCAGCAGCGCGATTTTCAATGCGCTCAAACAACATCGCCTCATCAACCGCGATTTCCACCACGTGATCCAAAGTCCAGCCGCGTCCATCCAGCATTTCAGCCAGTCCGTCGGCCTGCGCCACCGTGCGTGGAAACCCGTCCAGAATAACGCCTTTGGCGCATTCGGGACTGTCCATTCGCTCTGCAATCATGCCAATCATAATATCGTCGGACACCAGATCGCCACGATCCATGATCTCTTTGGCCCGCATTCCGAGGTCCGTTCCAGCAGAAATCGCGGCACGCAGCATATCCCCAGTGGACAGTTGAACCACGCCGTACTGTTCGACCAACCGCTTGGCCTGAGTACCTTTACCAGCTCCAGGAGCGCCAAACAGGATGATATTCATCTATTCCGCCCCTTCAGCTTTGATTTCTTCACCAGACCTTCATATTGATGCGCCAGCAAATGAGACTGCACCTGACCAACCGTATCCAGAGAAACAGTGACCACGATCAACAACGACGTTCCGCCAAAATAGAAAGGCACCGAATAATTACTAATCAGGATTTCAGGTAGGATACAGACCGCTGAAAGATAGGCAGCACCAAGAACAGTCAGCCGTGTCAGAACAGAGTCCAGATAATCGGAGGTGTTTTTACCCGGACGAATTCCCGGGATGTAACCACCATAACGACGCAGATTCTCGGCAGTGTCCTGAGGATTGAAGACAATCGCCGTGTAGAAAAAGGCGAAGAAAACGATCAACCCGATATAAATGCCCAGATATAAGGGCTGGCCACGTCCGAGCAGGGCGTTCAGCGTCACCAACCATTCCGCTCCACCATCCTGACCCCCGGTCAAGTTGATGACCGACACCGGCATCAGCAACAGAGATGAGGCAAAAATCGGCGGAATAACACCGGGAACATTGATCTTAAGCGGTAGGAATGACTGGTCGCCGCCAAATACCTTATTGCCATGCTGGCGCTTTGGGTACTGCACCACAATTTTACGCACCGAGCGTTCGATAAAGACGATGAAAGCGATAACCGCAATCGCCATGACAAACAGCGCAACGATCAGAATTGCAGACAGCGCACCCGTACGTCCAAGCTCCAACGTTCCCGCCAGTGCAGAAGGAAGCTGTGCTACAATTCCTGCAAAAATGATCAGCGAAATACCGTTACCAATACCGCGACTGGTAATCTGCTCGCCAAGCCACATCAGGAACAAGGTGCCGCCAACCAGTGTCGAAACCGTAGTAATGCGGAAGAATAACCCGGGGTCCGATACCACACCCGACGCGGATTCAAGCCCGACAGAAATGCCATAACCCTGAACAGCTGCCAGCAAAACCGTCAGATAACGCGTATATTGGTTGATCTGTTTACGTCCGGTCTCACCGTCTTTTTTCATCTGTTCCAGCGTCGGCACAATGGCCGTCATCAGCTGCATGATGATCGAAGCGGTGATGTAAGGCATGATATTCAGCGCAAAAATCGTCATCCGCCCCAGCGCACCGCCGGAGAACATGTCGAACATGCCCAAAATACCCGAAGATTGCTGCGAGAAGATATCCGCAAGCGCACCAGGATTAATTCCCGGCAAAGGCAGATATGTGCCAAGCCGATAAATAATCAATGCGCCCAGCGTGAACCACAGGCGTTTTTTCAGCTCGTCAGCTTTGGCCAGCGCTCCAAATCCGGCGCCGGCTGCCATGCGTTCCGCAGTGCTTGCCATATTTGCCTGTTACCTTCTACCAACTGGTCCCATGGACTGCTTTATTCAGCAGCTGCGGGAAGAACAATTTTACCACCGGTCGCTTCAACAGCAGCAATCGCCGCCTTTGATGCACCTGCGGCGTGAATCTCCACATTTTTAGCTTTGAGTTCACCCTTATTTAGAATGCGAACGCCGTCACGCGCCTTGGAAATTAGGCCCGCGCCAAGCATTGCGGCGATATCAACCGGCTTACCGGCATCCAGCTTGCCGTTGTCGATTGCTGTTTGCAGCCGACCAAGGTTCACTTCCGTGTATTTTTTGCGGAAAATATTTACAAAGCCGCGCTTTGGCAGACGCCGGTGAATTGGCATCTGGCCACCTTCAAAGCCATTGATAGACACGCCTGAGCGTGCCTTCTGACCTTTATGACCGCTACCCGCTGTTTTGCCGGTACCCGACCCGATACCGCGACCGACACGTTTGCGGTTTTTGGTAGCACCCGGATTATCACTAATTGTGTTGAGTTTCATTCTTCACTCCTGACGGCCCTGTTGCCAGCACCGTTTCCTTATAACCGCTAACGCGTCCGCTTACTCGCCTGCTTACTCGCCTACAACGCGAACCAGATGCTTGACCTTATTGATCATTCCGCGGACCGCTGGCGTATCTTCAAGCTCGCGGGTCCGGCCAATCTTGTTCAATCCAAGACCAACCAGTGTTCTGCGCTGACTGCCGATCCGGCCGATCCCGCTTTTGGTTTGTGTAACCTGCAATGTTTTGGCTGCCATCTTAATTCTCCGTTTAGGACGCTGCGGCCTGATCGTCGCCGCTGCGCTTACCAAGGATATCGCCGACCCGCTTGCCACGCTTTTGCGCGACGCTGCGCGGAGCCTGCATGCTTGTAAGGGCCTGAAACGTCGCTTTAATCATGTTGTGCGGGTTAGACGAGCCAATTGATTTTGAGACCACATCCTGAACTCCCAGCACTTCGAAAACAGCACGCATTGGGCCACCAGCGATGATGCCAGTACCAGCCTGCGCCGCACGAAGCAGCACATAGCCGGCACCATAAGATCCCTTAATATCGTGATGCAAGGTACGGCCATCACGAAGCGGAACGCGCACCATGTTGCGCTTAGCGCCTTCGGTTGCCTTGCGGATTGCCTCTGGAACCTCACGCGCCTTGCCTGTTCCGAAACCGGCGCGCCCCCGGCCATCACCAACGACGACCAACGCGGCAAAACCGAACCGCCGGCCACCCTTGACCACTTTGGCCACACGGTTGATGCCAACGAGCTTTTCGAGAAGCTCTGGCTCATCGCGAGAGGAATTACGGTCCTGCCTGTCATTATTGCGTGCCATTTGTTCCTGCTCCCTAGAATTTCAATCCGGCTTCGCGGGCGGCGTCAGCGAGCGCCTTCACACGGCCGTGAAAAATGTAACCACCGCGGTCGAAAACCACCACTTCAACACCTTTTGCCTTAGCGCGTTCGGCAACCAGTTTGCCTACTGCCGCTGCGGCTTCGCTGTTGCTCGTACCGCTGGACATCTTCAACTCGCTATCCAGCGTTGAAGCGGCGGCAACGGTTTGTCCGGCGGCATCGTCAATAACCTGTGCATAAATATGCTTTGACGAGCGGTGAACGGACAGCCGAGGCTGGCCCGATGATACACGCCGAAGAGCGGAGCGATTCCGCGTGCGGCGGCGTTCGAAAAGTTGTCTTGCTGTAAACATTTTCGTGCCCTACTTCTTCTTGCCTTCTTTGCGGACGATATATTCGCCAGCATATTTAACACCCTTGCCCTTAAATGGCTCTGGCGGCCGCTTGCCGCGAACCTCAGAGGCAAACTGGCCGAGAAGCTGTTTGTCAGCACCAGTGATGGTTATGTTGGTATTATTTTCAACAACCACCTTCAAACCAGCTGGCACATCCATTTCAACTGGATGGCTAAACCCAAGCGACAACACAAGCTTATTTCCCTGCATTGCAGCACGGTAACCAACGCCGTTGATCTCCAGCTTGCGGGTAAATCCCTCGGTGACACCAACAACCATGTTGCTGAGAGTGGCGCGCATCGTGCCCCACAATGCCTTTGCCTGACGCGAGCCACGCGCCGGTTTCAGCGTCACCAGATTGTCGGCCACGCTCAGGCTCACGTCGCTATGCAACGGAGCGCTAAGCTCACCATTTTTTCCTTTTACAACCAACATCTTGCCCTCTTGTGACATCGTCACATCAGCTGGGATGGTGATTGGATTACTGCCTATACGCGACATGCCACTAGCTCCTTAGAATACGTGGCAGAGAACTTCGCCACCGACTTTAGCGGTACGAGCTTCACTGTCAGAAAGAACACCACGCGGCGTCGAAAGGATGGCAATGCCAAGTCCATTATAAACACGCGGCAGATCACGAATACCGTAATACACTCGGCGACCCGGACGCGATACGCGCTTGATTTCCGAAATCACCGGCTGACCGTCATGATATTTCAACTCAATTTTTAGCTCCTTGATACCGGGGCGTACATCGACACTGGAATAATTACGGATATATCCCTCACGCTTTAGCACTTCCAAAACATGGGAGCGGAAACGTGATGCAGGGCTTGAAACAACGGTTTTATTTGCATTTTGCCCATTGCGGATACGCGTTAGCATATCACCGAGAGGATCGCTCATTGACATGATTTAATACTCCTCGCCTTACCAGCTCGACTTTACGACACCGGGTACCTGGCCCATCGAGGCCAGATCACGGAGCGCAATGCGCGACATTCTCAGTTTACGGTCATAACCGCGGGGACGACCGGACAACTCACACCGATTACGAATACGGGTGCGGGCGCTGTCACGTGGTTCCTGTGACAATTGCAGAACGGCTTGAAACCGATCCTCAATTGGCAGTGAACGGTCACGGATCTTCGCACGCAACGCATCACGGCGTGGCCCTTTTTGGGCGACCATACGCTTGCGACGGTTGTTTTTCTCAACGGCGCTCTTCTTAGCCATCGTTCAGTTCCTTCAGGCTTTGACAAACGGAAATTCGAAGCCGGCGAGCAATTCGCGCGCTTCGTCATCCGTCTGTGCAGATGTGACAACGATGATGTCCATACCGCGGACTTCATCGACCTGATCGTAATCAATCTCCGGGAAGACGATTTGTTCGCGGACGCCCATGGCATAATTACCACGGCCATCAAAGCTTTTGCCATTCAGACCGCGAAAGTCGCGGACGCGTGGCAGCGCAATGTTCACCAACCGATCCAGGAATTCATACATTTGCGCACGGCGTAGTGTAACCTTACAGCCAATCGGCATGCCTTCCCGCAATTTAAAGGCGGCGTTAGCATTCTTGGCACGGGTAACGACTGGCTTCTGGCCAGTAATCGCCGCAAGCTCGCGTGTCGCGTGCTCAATCTTCTTTGAGTCACGGACCGCCTCACCAACACCCATATTCACGACGACTTTTTCTATCTTCGGTACCTGGAGTTCATTCGAATAGCCGAATTTCTCCATTAATGCCGGGCGAACAGCCGTGAGGTAATGATCTTCCAAACGCGTTTTCATCTCAGCTTTGTCTCCTTACCCTGAATTTAATCCAGAGCCTTGCCGGATCTACGAGCGATCCGAACTTTCTTGCCATCCTTAACCTCATAACCAACCCGCGTGGCTGTCCCACTATCCGGGTCAATATGGGCAACGTTCGAAATATGCAATGGTGCCTCTTTCGAAATAATTCCACCAGGATTCGTCTGGGTTGCACGCGTATGTCGCTTGACCATATTGCACCCTTGAACCACGATGCGGTCCTGGGCGCGCATCACCGTAACAACCTCGCCGCGGCGACCTTTGTCGCGGCCTGTGGTAACAATAACTTGGTCACCCTTTTTAATTTTGAATTTCTGCGCCATTACAGCACCTCCGGTGCCAACGAA
>JAACDV010000250.1 GCA_009936825.1 Bacteroidota bacterium
TCTCCCAGATTTGGGTCTCCCAGATTTGGGTCCGGCTTTATCGGCATCAGGCCCGGTCCACTGCATCCCATAGCGAAGCGTCGGATCTGGTGCATCCTGACCATTCATTCGCGCCAATGTATCAAACTGCGGGTAGGCTTCGCTTGGTTCGTCCGGTTCTGCCTTTTCGATCTTTACTCGAAGATCAAACCAAGCCGCCTGCCCGGTTATCGGATCAGAATTAGACCAGCGCATTCCGTCGCCCTTAGCTGGCAGCAATTCATGGATAAGATGGTTCAACAAAAAGCCCTTTTTAGTTTCCGGCGCGTCTGGATTCAACTGCCATGCGCCGCGCCGTTTACCGATTGCATTCCATGTCCAGATAGTGCGGTCATTCACCCCCGCCATTACCGAAACAGGAACGCGAATTTTCCCGTGATGCGATGTCACCCAGATCCAGTCTCCCTCACTAAGATCATGCTCAGCCGCCAGAGCCTGCGAGACAAACATCGGGTTATGGCCATGAATCTGACGAAGCCACGCATTCTGCGAACCCCATGAATGATACATCGCCATTGGCCGCTGGGTTAGCGCGTGCAACGGGAATTGACCATCCTCCAGCGCCGCTCCTTCAAACGGGGCGTACCAGCTTGGCAGTGGGGTGAAATGGGTACGGATACGCTCGCGGTGATGTTCAGGCGGTTGAATATCGCCATGCCCTTCGGCAGCCAGCCGGAATTTTTGCAACACTTCCGAATAAATCTGAAAGACATAAGGTTGCGGCGCGTCATAAAACCCCATCTCCACAGCAAAATCCTGATAGGCCGCATTCGCCGGTTTGAAATAGCGTGCTTCGGCCGGAATGTCGGTATGCCAGAACGACCCATTATCAATATAGGCCTGAAGCTGATTAGGGTTAGGTTCGCCGCGCCCTTTATCCGTGCCATCTGTTCCCCTGAATCCGGCTAGGGGACCAATGCCGGGCTTACGCTGATGATTGACGATATAATCACCGTAATCCTTATATGTCGGCGAGCCGTCCTCTGCCACCATTCCCGGCAACCCTAGCCGTGCACCAAGATCAAGAAGCACCGACTGAAAGCCGCGAACATCGCGGTCAGGTTCAACCACTGGCCAGCGGATCGCATCTGCCACACCGTCCGCCTCACAAATTGGACGGTCAAGAAGCGAAATTGCGTCATGGCGCTCAAGATAGGTAGTGTCGGGAAGAATCAGATCGGCATAGGCAACCATCTCTGATGAATAGGCATCCGAATAGATGATTTTGGGAATTTTATAATCGCCGGTTTCAGGATCAGTTTCGGTCAACATATCTATGACGCCGCGCGTATTCATCGATGAATTCCACGCCATATTCGCCATATACATAAACAGCACATCGACCGGATAAGGGTCGCCCGCGACAGCGTTGGAAATGACCATATGCATCATTCCATGCGCTGACATCGGGGCATCCCAGCTATACGCTTTATCAATCCGCTGCGGGGCACCGTCCGGCCCGATAATCAGATCCTCCGGCCCCATAACATATCCAAGCGGTGCCCCGCCAAGCGGCTGCCCCGGAGTTACCTGATCCGGGCGTCCGGCAGGTTTTGGATGCGCTTGCGGCGGCTTTGGATAGGGTGGTTTGAAGCGAAATCCACCCGGTGTTTCGACCGAGCCAAGAAGCAGCTGCAGCATATGCAGCGCGCGGCAGGTTTGAAATCCATTTGAGTGCGCCGAAATTCCGCGCATCGCATGCATTGACACCGGCCGACCAATCATTTTCTCGTGGCGTTCACCTTTCCAATCAGTCCAGGGCTGGTCAATCACCACTTCTTTGGCAAAGGCAGCTTCAGCCAGATCAGCGGCAAGTTGGCGAATACGGTCAGCCGAAATACCAACCTTGGCACTCACCGCTTCGGGGGCGTAAGCCTCATCAAGATAAGCCTCGGTCATCAGCATAAATGCTGGTATGGCAACACCGCCATCCGCCAGCTTTACCTCACCGTGAAGCGCCGTTTTCACATCCTTGTCACTATGCGGAGCGGGCGCGTTGGTGCGCCGGTCCAGAACCTGTGCCACACCCTCATCATCACGCAAAAACAGCCCGTCATTGGCCGCCCCCGGATTACGGATAACCAACCAAGGGGCGTTGGTATAGCGAATAAGATAGTCGATATCGATTTTACCAGCGCGCATCAGTTCACGCACCAGCGATAGAATCAAAAGCCCATCTGTGCCGGGCGTTACCCCGTACCAATCATCAGAAATCGCAGCATAGCCAGTTTGCACCGGATTAACCGAAATCACACGTTTCCCGCGCGTCTTCAGCTTACCCATTCCCATCTTAATTGGGTTGGAATCATGGTCTTCGGCAACACCAAACAGGATAAAAAGTTCAGTCAGATCCCAGTCGGGCGAGCCAAATTCCCAAAACGCACCGCCAATGGTATAAATGCCGCCTGCCGCCATATTCACCGAGCAGAAACCGCCATGCGCGGCAAAATTGGGGGTGCCAAACTGTTGCGCCCA
>JAACDV010000251.1 GCA_009936825.1 Bacteroidota bacterium
AGCCGGTCACGGTTGCCATACTGCTCGTTCATGGCAAAGCGGGGTAATTCAAAAAACCCGTTATATCCATGCGCTACCCCTGAATTCTGGCCGAATGCAGCAATGAAACCAGCCTCTTTCGTAATTTTGATCACATCCAGATCGTACTCGCCATATGGATAGGCAAACAGGTTGGGACGAAGGCCAAGCTCGGCAAGAAAGCGTTTGTTGGAGATTTCTAGCTCGGCGCGGTTTTCGTCATCCGATAGCCGGTGCATATGCGGATGGGTTTGGGTCTGGCTGCCAATATCAAAGCCGGCAGCCTGCATTTCACGAAGCTGGTCCCATGACATATACCGCCGCAACCCCTGATCAACGGGCCGGGTTGCCACAAAAACCGTTGCGGTGAAATTATATTTCTGCAACCGCGGAAAGGCTTCTTCATAGACCGAAAGATAGGCGTCATCGATGGTGATCGCGACGGTTCGGTCCGGTAAGGGCAGTCCCTTCTGGAAATGATCAACAATATCTTCCAGCGCCCACACGTTATAGTCGCCATTTGCCAGCACTTCGAGATGATCGTCAAACTGCTCTAGCCGGACGTTGGTTGTGGGGTAATCATTCTCGCCAAAGCGGTGATACATTAATATAACAGCATGGTCAGCTGTATGATCGGCAGCATGGGCGCTTGCTGCAAAACCGGTCAAGATGCCGCCAAAAATGCCCACACCAGCTATGCCCGCGCCAGTTATGCCACTAGCTGCGCCTGTTAATGCGCCTAACAGAAAGCCAGTCTGCAGAATTTTACCAAGGCCGACCGATAGAATTTGGCGAAGGCCGACCTGTAGATTTTGGCGATAAAGAATGTTTTTCATAATCATCTGGGTGTTTCACATGCAACGGCTTGTCCATTGATCATACTGTGATAGACAATTGCCGACCAGTGTTAGAATCGTCTAATTGGACTAGAATAACTAGAATTAGACGGCAAGGAAGGAATTTCCTGCTGAATCTTGCAGAAATGGGCCCGTTATGTCTGACAGCAAACAGGAATTTGTCATTTTGGCCTTTGAAGCAAGTGCGGATCAGGCCTCGGTGGCGGTATTAACATCGGGCGGCGCGATGTCGATTGAAGTGCATAGTGCGCGGCACGGGCACGCGGCAATTATCACCGAGCTGGCCACTGCGGCGTTGACGAAAGCAGGGGTAACGGCCAAAGATATCACGCATGTTGCTGCGGGGCGCGGACCCGGATCCTTTACCGGAATTCGTGTTGCACTGTCGGCCGCCAAAGGGTTCTGTATTGCAGCTGGAGGTAGCAGAATCGCCGGAAAAAATGGGGTTGAAGAGACCCAAGTGCTGGGAATGGGGCTTTCTTGTTTGGAAGCAGCCGCTTTTGTTGTCCGGCGTACCCTTGACCAAGACGCGACGCAATTTTCGGATGATAGTTTTCGGGCGCGGGCGATTATTGCCACTGCTGATACCCGCCGCGGATCGTTCTTTGCGCAAGTTTTCAGCGCAGATTATCGCCCACAAGATGGCGTTACAGATACTGACAGAATCATTGAAATTGACGTGGATTCCCAGCCACCTGATTTTTTTCTGCCCGAATCATGGAAGGGCGCGGTGATCATTGGCCCCGGGGCGGATGTAATGACCCGCGCGCTGCCTGAGCTGGAGCTTTATCCCATGCCGCATACCCCCGCGATTGACGCCGCGCAGATTGCCGCGCTGGCGGCCGACAGACTGAATATAGGTGCCGGGTTCGATGCGTTGGTTCCGTTGTATGTTGCGCCGGTTTTTCTTGGTCCGCCTAAAGTCAATCAGTCATGAAAATTGTCGTCATCAGCGCCGCACATCTGGATGAAATTGCGGTTATTGAGGATCGGTTGTTTAACCGGCCATTAGAGCTGGACGCGCTGCAAAGGCTTTTTGACGGACCCGCCTTTTGCGGGTTTGTGATGACCGGTGATGCAGACCTATCATCGCTCCAAAGCTATGTATTGTTTTTGAATGCCGGACCAAGTGCGGATCTGATATCGATTGGAACCGTGCCTGAGTTTCAGGGTGCGGGGCGCGGTGCGGCGCTTATGCAGGCTGCCGCACAAAATCTGGCTGCAGCCGGTGTGGAAGAAATCATTCTGGAAGTTGCGGTGGATAATATGACCGCATGCAGGCTCTATTCGCGCCTAGGATTTGTCGAAATCGGCAGGCGGCCCGGATACTACGCCCCCCAAAATGAGGGTCTCAGAAATAAGGGGCATCATGAGGACCGGGTTGATGCAATTTTGATGCGCCAAAATCTTGTCGATACCTTTTCGGATACTTAACTATGTATCATGAACTTTGGATAACGCATCAAACAGGCCTGCTAGCTTGACCCGCTTGCTTGACCGGCATAGAACTTGGCGCATTCAAGGTTTGACAAATGAAAGCTGCGAGCATTTTGAAAAAACTCTTCATCAAAACATATGGCTGTCAGATGAATGTTTATGATTCTGACCGTATGACCGACGTGTTGGCCCCGCTTGGCTACACGCCGACGCAAACCGCTGATGGCGCGGATATGGTGATTCTGAACACCTGCCACATTCGTGAAAAAGCATCCGAGAAGGTGTTTTCCGAACTTGGCAGGTTGCGGATGATGAAGGAACGCGCGCGCGACCAGCAGGGGCGTGATGTGACCATCGCCGTTGCCGGATGTGTGGCTCCAGCCGAAGGTGACGAGATTACCCGGCGCGCGCCATGGGTTGATATCGTTGTTGGCCCGCAGACTTATCACCGTCTCCCCGAACTGGTCAGCCGGATTGACCCCAGTGTTAAGCAGCGGGTGATTGATACCGATTTTCCCGAAGAGGTGAAGTTCGACAAGCTTCCGGGTGAACATGCCCCCCGCGGGCCCGCGGCGTTTTTGAGTGTTCAAGAAGGGTGCGATAAATTCTGCGCTTTTTGTGTGGTTCCCTATACTAGGGGCGCCGAATTTTCACGTCCTGTTGAAGGCGTTCTTGAAGAAGCGGGCCGATTGGTGGCGTCCGGAACCAGTGAAATCACCCTTTTGGGGCAAAACGTGAATGCCTATCATGGCGAAGCCAGCGATGGGGGAAGTTGGAGCTTGGCGCGGCTGATTGATCAGCTTGCCGAAATTGAGGGGCTGGAGCGCATCCGTTATACCACGTCGCATCCATTGGATATGGAAGATGATTTGATTGATGCGCACCGTGATATTCCGCAATTGATGCCTTATCTTCATCTTCCGGTTCAATCCGGATCAAACCATATTCTGGCGGAGATGAATCGGCGGCATACACATGATGTATATATGAAAATCATCGACAAGCTTCGCGATGTACGTCCGGATATTGCCTTTTCGGGTGACTTCATCGTTGGTTTTCCGGGTGAAAGTGATCGTGACTTTGCCGATACTTTGGCGCTGGTGGACAGGGTGGGCTATGCTTCGGCCTATTCCTTTAAATATAGCCCGCGCCCGGGAACGCCGGCGGCGACATCTGCTGATCAAGTTCCTGAAGAAGTGAAATCGGATCGTCTTGAAGCCTTGCAGCAATTGCTAAATGCACAGCAATATGCCTTCAATAAGAAAACCGAAGGCCAAACGATGAATGTGTTGATTGAGCGTGCCGGTGGCCGTGAGGGACAAGTTGCAGGTCGCAGCCCTTATATGCAGGCGGTGAATCTTGCTGGGAATGATAAAATGATTGGCAAAATTCTAGCCTGTCAGATTGTCGAAGCTCGACAGAATAGTATTGTTGGAAACGTTGAATGAGTAGGATTGTTTCACAAATATGACTAAATCCACAACCATCCGGATGGATTTCGAAGATAATGGTACCTTGGCGTTGCTGACCGGCGAGCATAGCCAGAATCTTGCACAGCTTGAAGCAGCACTTGGCGTATCCCTTGATAGCTTTGGCAATAGCATCACGATTTCAGGCTTGGCCGCGCCAGTTAAAAAGGCCCGCCGCGCGCTAGAAGATATCTATCGCCGGATTGGTGAGGGCGACAATCTTTTGAACGATAATTCGATGATCGATGATGCGCTGCGCTGGGTTGAATCCAGCGATGGCGGCCCGACCAACGGCGACAGCATGGATACGTGGAAGAAAAAGATCATTGCCAAAACGCCTGGCCAGAAAAGTTATGCTAAACTGCTAAGGGCGCATGAGGTTGTCTTTGGCCTTGGACCTGCGGGGACTGGCAAGACCTATATGGCGGTCGCCAAAGCGGTTGAATCGCTGAAAAAACGGGAAGTTGAGCGCATTGTCCTGTCTCGCCCTGCGGTTGAAGCTGGCGAGAGGCTGGGCTTTCTGCCGGGGGATATGAAGGAAAAGGTCGATCCGTATCTTCGCCCGCTCTATGACGCACTCTATGACATGATGCCTGCGGATAAGGTTGACCGGATGCTGGTTAGCGGCGAAATTGAAATTGCCCCCCTGGCATTTATGCGGGGGCGCACTCTCAGCGAATCATATGTGATTATTGATGAGGCGCAGAATACGACGCCGGTACAAATGAAAATGGTGCTGACGCGCCTTGGGCAAAATTCGCGGATGGTTATCACCGGCGATCTCAGCCAGATTGATCTTCCCGACAGCCAGCCATCAGGTTTGGCCGATGCAGTGGGGCGTCTGGATAATATCGAAGGTGTGGGCATTATTCATCTGTCAGGCAAGGATGTTGTTCGCCATCCGGTTGTGGCGCGAATTCTGCAAGCGTATGATTCGAATTGAGTGATAAGCTAACCAGACAGAACTCGACTAGACAGATGGTGCAATTTCGTACCAAATGGAATTTATTGGCGATGCGGCCTGTTTGTTTTAACACCGCTCATCGCTGGAATAGCTGCATGGAGTGTGCAAGATTATCGGCATGAGTGATATGCCCCTGGAGCCCGACAGTTTGGACATGGCTGCCTTTACGCCCGATACCTATGTATCTGAGGTTTGGCAAAGCGATGGCGGAAACCATCTGGAAATGATGATCGATACAGCGTGCTGGCCGCGCGCTGATATTGATCTTGCAAAGGTACGCTTTTGCGCTGCTACCGACGTTATTTGTGAAATGCTGGAAGAAGCCGCGGTGCAGGTTGGCTGTTTGCTTGGCGACGATGCGCGCATTCACCTCTTAAATCAACAATTCCGCGGAAAGGACTCCGCGACAAACGTGCTGTCCTTTCCTGCTTTTGGCTTTGAAGATGGGGGTGGTCCTGAAGGTGGCGAGACCAACTCAACTGCTGAAGTGCAAATCCTTGGTGAGGTTGCAATTGCGCGGCAAACCGTAATGGCCGAAGCTCAGTTTGAGGCAAAAACGCTGGGTAGCCATTTGACGCATCTATGGGTTCATGGCGTGTTGCATCTGTTTGGCTTTGATCACGAAACCGACAGCGACGCAGCAGCAATGGAAGAGCTGGAGACGGCCATTCTTGCCACGCTGGGAATCGCGAATCCCTATTCGGAATTTTCTCCTGTTTTGAAAAATTCAACGGATGATAATTTAGGGCCAGACGGCACGATAAAAAGGATAACCAGCTGATGGTTCGCAAGATTCTCGGCAAGATATTTCCATCTTTGTATCAACCAGCCTCGCGTCGGGCAGAGCTAGAAACTTTGTTGGCGGTATCTGCAGCTGACAAGGCCAGTTTTGATCATCATGAGGGGGTGCTGCTTCGCAATATTCTGGGGCTTCGCGATTTGAATGCCTCGGATGTGATGATCCCGCGTGCCGACATTATTTCGGTCAGCATGGCCGAAAGCTTTTCTGAAATTATTGAGCAGATGACAGCGGCCAATCATAGCCGCCTTCCGGTGCGCCGCGACAGCCTGGACGATATCGCCGGCATCATTCATATCAAGGATGTTTTTGCCCATCTTTATGCTGGTAAAGCGCCCGATATTGACACCATGCTGCGCCCGGCGCTGTTTGTTGCGCCGTCGATTAGGCTTCTTGATCTGCTCCATGAAATGCGTCTTCGCCGTCGCCACCTGGCACTTGTGGTTGATGAATTTGGCGGGGTTGACGGTCTGATCACCATTGAAGATCTTGTCGAGGAAATCGTTGGTGAGATTGAAGATGAGCATGATCAGACGGTTCAGCCACAGATGACAATCAATGATGATGGAACGATTCTGGCCGAAGCACGGCTGGAAGTCGAAGCGTTGGAACTAGTCACCGGCCGGCTTCTCGAAGATGATGACCGCGACGAGATTGATACGTTGGGTGGGCTGGTCTGTGCGGTTGCAGGCCAAGTGCCCGGACGCGGTGAGGTTGTTCGTCATCCGTCTGGGTTGCAGTTTGAAGTCGTCGATGGTGATCCGCGCCGTCTTGCGCTTGTTAAAATTCACGGCGTTGCCAAATTGGTCAAACCTGCCAGTGAACCTCCTTCCCCGTGACTAGTTATGTCGATAAATAAACCGGCAATTTGGCAATTGTCGGGACATGTATTGGCGGGAATGGTCGCCTCCTTGTGCTTGCCGCCATTTGGGCTAGTGCCGTTGATTGCCGCTTTATCATGGCCGGCGCTAGGCATTGCCCGCGCCCGCTCATCCCTGTCAGCTGCCCGCATCGGTGCGGCGGCTGGTTTCGGCTGGTTTCTGGCGTCAACTTGGTGGATTTCGCTTTCGCTATTTGCCAGTAACGAAGGGTATTGGCCGGTTTTACCTTTTGCTGTTTTTGGAATTCCTGCGCTGTTAATGCTGTTCTGGATTCCGGCCGCGCTGCTGGCGCGCCGTTGTGGTGTTTATCCTGCTAGCCGGCTTGTATGGTTTTTGGGTTTGTTGACCCTGTGCGAATGGGGTCGCGGATATATCGCCACCGGTTTTCCTTGGAACGCGCCGGGATATCTATTTTCTGCGCATATCTCTCTTCTTCAATCCGCCAGTGTTCTGGGGCTATTTGGGCTGACCTTGGTGGCGCTGGCATTTGCCCTTGTTCCGGCTTTCTGGGTGGTCGGATGGCGCAAATCTGCTGCGATGATCTTACTTGTGCTGCCGTTGATGGCGGTTGCTGGACATATCCGGTTGACGGATCTGCCAGCATCCGAAGGTGCATCGGAGGCCAATAAGCCGAAATGGGTGCGGCTGGTTCAGCCTATGGTTGCACAGGATGAAAAATGGAATAAACAACGCCGCCCAGAGCATCTGGCAACATTGCAATCATTGTCGCGGGATAGCATGCCGGTGCCACAATTGGTCATTTGGCCCGAATCAGCTTTTGCCGGACTTTTGAACGACGAAGCCGATTTGTTAAGCGAGACGGTATGGTCAACGCTTCCTTTTGACGGGTGGCTGATTTCCGGCGTTCCGAGGCTGGATTCCCAATCGCGGCTTTTCAATTCTGCCGCGCTGATCCGCGCAAACGGCAAGATTGAAATGCTTTATGACAAGCGCCGCCTTGTGCCTTTTGGGGAGTTTGTTCCCTTTCGCGATTTTCTGCCTTTTGCCGATATTATCGCCGGACCAACGGATTTTTCTGCGGGTGCCAAAAACGCCATTTTTTCGGTTTCGGGTTATGGCAGGATCCAGATGTTGATTTGCTATGAGGCCATTTTTCCGGGGGTTGCCGCCGGTCCCGGTCCGCGCCCCGACATACTGGTTAACATTACCAATGATGGCTGGTTTGGGGACAGCCCCGGCCCTTGGCAGCATTTGGCACAAGCGCGAATGCGGGCAGTTGAAGAAGGTATTCCGATGGTCAGGGTTGCAAATACCGGTGTGAGTGCTGCTTTTGATGGAGCCGGGCGCCAGCTAGCGATGATTGGTCTTGGCGAGCAGGGGTTTATTGATGTTGACATACCGCCGCCGCTGGAGGTGACGATCTATGCTGAATTACAACAGTTAATTTTGATTTTAATTTTGTTCTTTATGTTGATAATGATCGTCAGCCTTGACCGGAGATTCGTATTGAGGCAGAAGAATCGCGCTTTGTTGGAGGATTAAATGCCCTATCTTTTCACCTCAGAATCAGTGTCGGAAGGCCATCCGGATAAGGTCTGTGACCGTATTTCAGACACCGTGCTTGATCTGTTTCTCTCAAATCATGCTGAATCCCGTGTTGCTTGTGAGACTTTTGCTACAACGAACCGCGTGATTATCGGCGGCGAAGTTCGTGCGCCCAAAGACATGATGCCGGGAATTATGGAGGCAATCGAAAGCGCGGTGCGCGCTGCCGTAGCCGATATTGGTTATGAGCAGGAAAAATTCCATCATGCGCATTTTGAATTTCAGAATTACCTGCATGAACAGTCAACCGACATTGCCATGGGTGTGGATGGCGATGACAAAAAGGAAGAAGGCGCAGGCGATCAGGGACTTATGTTCGGTTTTGCCTGCCGCGAAACTGATGTGTTGATGCCGGCGGCGATCCACTACTCGCATCAGATTCTACAGCGACTTGCGGCCATCCGTAAAGCGGACGCTGATTCCATTCTTGGCCCGGACTCGAAAAGCCAGATCACGCTTGTCTATGATGATAACGGCAATCCAACCGGGGCGCATAAGGTTGTTCTTTCAACCCAACATGCCCAAGGTGCCACGCAGTCCGATATTCGCAATCTGGTAACCCCAGTTATTGCTGATATTCTGCCTGAGGGATGGATGGTTGGCGCGGATGATCTGTTGGTGAACCCGACTGGCAATTTTGTCATTGGTGGGCCTGATGGCGATGCCGGTCTGACAGGACGCAAAATCATTGTTGATACTTATGGTGGTGCGGCCCCGCATGGTGGCGGCGCTTTTTCTGGTAAAGACCCGACAAAAGTTGACCGGTCCGCCGCCTATGCCGCGCGCTATCTGGCAAAGAATGTCATCGCCTCTGGTCTTGCGGATCGGTGCACTATCCAGATTGCCTATGCGATCGGTGTGGCCGAGCCGGTTTCGGTTTATGCTAATACGCATGGCACGGGCAAGGTTGGCGACAAGATGCTAGAGGCCGCGTTGACAACACTTATGCCGCTGACCCCGGGTAATATCCGTAAACATCTTGGTCTGAATAATCCGATTTATGCAGCTACTGCCGCTTATGGTCATTTTGGCCGAATAGCGGGTGAGGCTGGTCCCGGATCATTCAGCTGGGAGGCTACCGATCTTGCCGATGCGTTGGTGGCGGCGATAGAGTGAAACGCACCTTAGGCACTGGAATTTAGCCAAGTTTGAATTTGGCCAAGTTGGGGCTTCTGATCGTTGAGGCTTCTGATTACAGCCAAGCGTAAATCGGATGATGTGTCATGCAGGGTGAAAAGCCGCAATTTTTTGGTCGGCGCAAGGGGCGTCGGTTGCGGCGCTCTATGCAGGATTTGCTGGAGACGCGTCTTCCCCAGTTGCGCATTGACCGACAGGCACCGGTTGCCAGCCAGTTCACCCACCGGCCCGCTGATCTGTTTCTGGAAATCGGTTTTGGTGGCGGTGAGAATCTTGCTGCAATGGCCGCGGCAAATCCGCAGGCAGGTTTTATTGGCGCCGAGCCTTTCGTCAATGGTGTTGCCAGCCTCGTTCGCCACATCGAAGACATGTCGATCACCAACATAAGAGTGTGGGATGATGATGTGCGCCTGATCCTTGGCGGGATGTCTGATGCGGATCTTGCGGGTGCCTATGTGCTGTTTCCGGATCCCTGGCCCAAACGGCGTCATTCGGCGCGGCGCATTCTGCAACCGGCGGTGCTGGATGAATTGGCACGACTTATCCGGCCAAAGGGGCGTCTTGTTCTGGCAAGCGATCATGCGGTGGCGGAAAGCTGGCTTTTGCAAGCGGCGATGGCGCATCCGGCTTTTACGTGGAGCGCGCGTGGCCCGGCTGACTGGCGCACCCGCCCGGATGATCTTGGCGCAACCCGCTATATGAAAAAAGCCGAACGTGAGGACCGTGTACCATCATGGTTCATTTTTGACCGACACTCTTGAGGGCTTGCCTTTCGCCGCGTCGCGCATTATACTCCGTCTCATAAACATACTGTCGAATATGACGGTGGGCCGCGAGCCCACTTTTTTATTGCCTATAATAATTGGCCTAAATGATCATCTGGCCTAGATAATCACTTGAATTAAATGATCACATGGAAACCGGATAAGGGACGGGCTGGAACGCAGTGGTAGAATCACGGGTCAGTCAAATTGTTGAAAACGCGGTAACCGATCTCGGATTCCGTCTTGTCAGGGTACTTTATTCGGGCGCCAATAGTGGCCGCAGCCAGTTGCAGATCATGGCTGAGCCGGTTGAAGAGCGCGAAATGACGGTTCAGGATTGCGAAATGCTGAGCCGGCAGGTGGCGGCGCTCCTTGATGTGGATGATCCAATTTCGGATGCCTATACGTTGGAAGTGAGTTCGCCCGGAATAGATCGTCCGCTGACGCGCCTTGAAGATTACAGTCGGTTCGCCGGTGAGCTTGCCAAGGTAACGCTTCGTGTGATGCAGGATGGCCGCCGCCGCTTTAATGGCAGACTTGGCGGTCTGGATGAAGAGGGACGCGTGGTTCTGGAAACAAGCTTTGGCCAGTTTGCTTTTGCCTTTGACGAAATTGATTCCGGACGAATTGATCCGTCAGAAATTTTGAATCGCCAAACCAAAGACAAATAGAATACCTCCAAGACCATTAACACTATAAGTGGTCAGAAGTTTAAGAAGTTAAGCAGATTTGAACCAGCAGAGAAGCAGGTGAGATAAAATGGATACTTCATCGATACCGGGTCTTGAATTGATCCAAGTTGCGGATGTTGTTGCGCGCGAGAAATCCATCGATCGCGAAGAAGTGATGGTGGCAATGGAAGAGGCGATCCAAAAAGCCGGTCGCGCTAAATACGGCCTAGATCGCGATATTCGCGCGATGATCGACCGTAAATCAGGCACAATTACGCTGGAACGCTGGATTGAAGTCGTCGAAGAGGTCGAAGACGACGCAACCCAGATGACAGTTGATGAAGGCACCAAGCAATCACCGCCGCTGGCCGTTGGTGAGTTCTGGCGTCAATCATTGCCGCCTATCGAATTTGGCCGGATTGCTGCGCAGACCGCAAAACAGGTTATCTCACAAAAAGTACGCGATGCTGAACGCGCGCGTCAGTTTGAGGAATATAAGCACCGGATTGGCGAGATCGTTGTTGGAACGGTCAAGCGCGCCGAAAGCTATTCAATTACCGTTGATCTTGGCCGTGCCGAAGCCGTTATCCGCCGCGAAGAAATGATTCCGCGCGAAAATCTGCGTCAAGGAGACCGGGTGCGCGCCTATATCATAGACGTTCGCGAAGAGCCGCGCGGCCCACAGATTTTCCTGTCGCGGGCATGTAACGAATTCATGGCAAAACTGTTCACGCAGGAAGTGCCGGAAATTTATGACGGCATTATTGAAATCAAAGGCGTTGCCCGTGAAGCTGGCAGTCGCGCCAAGATTACCGTTCTCTCCAACGATCCAAGCATTGATCCGGTCGGTGCCTGTGTTGGTATGCGCGGCAGCCGTGTGCAGGCAGTGGTTGGTGAGTTGCAGGGTGAAAAAGTCGAGATTATTCCCTATACCGAGGACCCGGCTTCTTTTGTGGTGAATGCATTGGCCCCGGCCGAAGTTGCTAAGGTGGTGATGGATGAAG
The DNA here is from genome assembly GCA_009936825.1 of Bacteroidota bacterium. The sequence continues at coordinate 11,568 of JAACDV010000251.1, forward strand.
TCGCCAAACGGATGGAGGTTGTTGTTCCCGATGATCAGCTTAGCCTTGCCATTGGGCGCCGCGGACAGAATGTCCGGCTGGCATCACAATTGTCCGGTTGGTACATTGATATTCTGACCGAGGCTGAAGAATCTGAGCGCCGCCAAGAAGAATTCCGTACCCGGTCAACGGGCTTTATTGAAGCGCTGAACATCGATGATGTAATCGCGCATCTGCTGGTGGCTGAAGGGTTTATTCTGCCTGAAGAAATTGCTGAAACACCAATCGAAGAGCTCGCTGCCATTCAAGGCTTTGATGAAGGCATTGCCGAAGAGTTGCAAACCCGCGCCGTCGAATTTGTCGAGCGTGAAGCCGAGCGCATCAACGAGGCACTGAACACGTTAAAAGTATCGGAAGATCTGCGGAATTTCGAATATATCAGCCTTGGCATGATGCTAAAGCTTGCTGAAAGCGGCGTTCTGACACTTGATGATCTTGCCGACCTCGATAATGAGGAGCTTGTTGAGATGTTGTCGGAGCACGGGCTGGAAGACGATACAGAAGCCGGTGATATCATCATGGCGGCAAGGGCACACTGGTTTGCGGACGAAGAACAGGCAGCAGAAGAGACGCCTGATTCTAACGCCGACGCCAGCTAGTGCGATGTGGCGAGAGCACCAATGGGCGAGCGCACCTGCATTGTCACCGGACAAAACCTGCCGCGTGACCAGCTAATCCGGATCGTTGCAAATCCGGACGGGTTTGCTGTTGCTGACCTCGCTGAAAAATTGCCGGGTCGCGGTGTGTGGGTCTCGAACGACGCCGGTGCTGTGCGGCGGGCCGATAGTAAAGGCCTGTTCAAACGGTCCATCGATGCAAGCTTTCGTGATATAGAAAATGATATTTCAATGATCGCTGTGCTGATGCGCAAACGCGCCCTGTCGCTTGCGGCGATGGCGCGGCGGTCAGGTGCACTCATTGGCGGTGGCGGGAAACTGACGAGTGAAGGTGAGTTTGTCGGATTGCTAGCAGCGCCCGATGCATCGCAAAGAGAACTTCGTAAATTAAGCACCAGAATTGAAGCGCGTTGGGTTAGCCAAATTCTGGACGCAACCGAGCTTGGCCAGATTTGTGGCAGGCCAAGCCTTGCTTTTGCCGCTATTCGTGGTGGTAAGAGCGCAAAACTTGCAGAAAATCTGAAGCATGAACTTGGCCGCCTAGAGGCCTTTTATGTGTCTTCGGGTTGTCATGCTGGGTGATACCGGTGTATCACCGTTCGCAATATAGGCTGCGACGCTGTCAGGTGCTTTTTTGCATCATGCAGCATCAATAGCCAGGAAAGGTTTACTATGAGTGACGATAGCGGCAAATCAAAGAAGCTCAGCCTGTCAGGCAACAAGCTGACACTTGGCGGCGTTGAAGCTGGTCAGATGCGCCCAAGCACGGCTGGAGCCGGTCGTCGTACTGTTCAGGTCGAGGTACGTCGTAAACGCGCGCCTGCCGCCCCACACCGCGCTGTAACACCACCAGCGGTTGAACCGGAAGAAA
>JAACDV010000252.1 GCA_009936825.1 Bacteroidota bacterium
AAACGATGGCTTAAGATAGGAGGCCTAGAATAAATCAGAATTCGTTAAAGTTAAGAAAGTGAATATATTCACAGCCAGTCGGCTAGTTATAAAATGAATTAAATCAATTTAATGAATAGTTTTTATAATGTGATTTTTTAAAAAAAAGAGGCCATCCAAAAGGTTAATTTAAAATAAAATTCTAAAATTACTTGTCCCGATTTTGGTATTTTTATGACCCACACTCCCTTTTTGAAACGCCCCAAAATATTCAAGATTTCCAGCCTACGAAAAGCATCAGATTGGTATCCGGCAAAATGCGCGGGTTTCACTCTTGTTGAATTGCTGGTTTATATGGTGCTGTTTTCGTTCCTGTCGATTGGCGTTACGACAATTGTCCTGCAGCTAAAGACAACGCATTCGACCACCAACAGCTTTGTTGAGGACAGCCATTCCGAGGACATCGCGGTGCAAAGAATTCAAAACCAACTGGGCAATTCAGACTCGATTTCGGTGGATAATGTGAGCCTTGGTGACAATGCCTGCCTGCGCTTGATTCGTGATGATTCAGAAGTGCGCAAAGGCTATCGGTTCAATGGTGTGAACCAGAGTTTCAATTTGCAACAGGGGAAAATATTCCAGCCTGCAGCAAATTCACCGCGTTCAATTTCCGTCTGGGTTTATGCAAAACCCACGCAAAACGGGGTGAATACCATTGTCAAATGGGGCGGTTCCGGAAACTTTCAAAAGTTCGCTGTGGTGATGAAAAATGGCAGGCCGGAACTTGATCTGGGATGCGCCACCATCACCTTTCCCGGCGCACCAGACATCAGAGACCTGAAATGGCATCACGTTGTCGTCACCTACGAGAAGGTCGTAACCTATAGTGCTTATATTCCGGGCCAGGGGTTTGTCCCCATAAGCAAGCAATATAAAAGCGAACTTTATGTTGATGGAAAACGGTTTCTTTCAAAATATTCATCACCTTGCGGCCTGCCAATTGCCAATCTCAACACCGTTGCCCGCGACCTTGTCGTTGGAGCAGATGACACCAATCCCGTGGGCCATTTCGATGGTGCGCTTTCAGATTTGCGGGTGTTCTCAAAGGCGGTGACTGCCGCCGATGTTCAGGCACTCTTTAGCGACATAAAAACCGCCCAAATACAAACCCAGACCGCGATCAGTAAATGGCCAATGAATAGCGTATCGCCATCATCGCTTCAGGTGCCGTTTGAGGGGACATCTCATGGTGCGGCAAGCTTTCTGACCGGATTTGCCAGTACCAACCCAATATTTACAACCCTGAAGGAATCGCCGCGTGTACATTCTTTCTGCTTTCTTGATGGCGATGGCGACAAGCTTTACGACCTTTGGGAGTCCGATACAGCTCTAGCCGTTCCAAAGGGTGTGGGCGAGCCGGGGTGGACTTTGCGCTCGAAAGACGTGTTTGTTCCCTCAAACTCAGGCTTTTTCAGCGCGCTTGGTGATGATCCAGACAGTGTTACTGGCAATTTTGCGGTTGGCAGGATGGTCGGCGGTAAGCGCGATCTGACACCCAAAGAAAAATCCAAGGGCCTGTCCACCCGCCGTAAAACAAAGCATAAAGAATTATGTGTGGTGGTGCCAAAACCAACGCTGCAAAGCGGGATATGCCAGTTCGATAGTCTGCATATTGGCGTTGCCAACTATGACAAGGCGATTGATGGGAAAATCGGTGTTCTTTACGCCACAGAGACCAGAAGTGGGAGCAATTCGACTTTCACCAACCTGCATAATCTTCCAAGCGAAGTTGAAGCCAAATGGAACGCGGATGCCGGCATTTTAACCTTCTACACAAAAGACAAAAAAACCATGGCAACCAGCCAATGGCTACGCGCTCTAAAACTGGCTCTTTATCACCCAAAATCTTCGATGATTAACGCAAAGCAAAAATTCCTAATAGGGCTTGGGGGATTGCCGTTCAAACAGGCTAACGGCCTCCATTTCTATGATTTTGTTGATGCGACATCATATCCCCATCGTTGGGGCACGGCAGAGCAGAGCGCCGCAGTTACAAACGCAAAATTCTGCGGCATGCCCTCATATCTGGCGACAATCACCAGCGAAGATGAAAACAATCATATGGAACGGGTGTTCACCCTGTCGCACGGTACATGGCCCGATGGTTGGATTGGTGCTTGGGCCCAGAGCAACAGTCATATTCGTGACTTTCAATGGCGAACAGGACCGGAGAAGGGAACAATTTTCTGGTACCGAAGCGGCGTTGATGGGCGTGCTGTCACCACCACCACCCCCGGCATTCCGGTAACGCCTACCGAATATGTGCGCTTGCCCTTCGATCCCCAACCAACCAACCCTGCCAGTTTTTGGAGGCGGACCATAATCGACAAACAGGGCCGCGACCTTCATTACTCGAATTTCTCATTTGGCAACATCACGGGGAATGGTAACAATTTGGGCACATTTTTCTGCGAGCCGGTGATCTATTCAGGCCAGAATTTCCTTTCTATTCAGGGCACGCAATCAAAAGGGGGCATGTGGTTCACCAACCCATCGTCAAACAGAAACCCGAAATGCGAGGCAGGCTACGCCCACACACGAATTTGCGGGCATTACCGGGAATTCAGCGGCGCACCATCAATGGACCCAACCGCTGTGCTGGCCGAGGAAGTAACGGTGGATATGGAACGGTTTACCGAATTTTGTGAGGAATGATTGCGCGCATCATTGCCCCCCCGGAAAAACTAAGCCCTAAAGAGATAGCCATAAAGAGATAGATTGAATAACCTTGATCAACGCTTTATAACGCCTTTATGCCGAATGTGCAGGCGCTGTGCTTTTCGCAAATGCGCGAAAGGCCGCCAGCAAAACCACTTAATCTACATCGAGTTGATCAGAATGAATGATGCCCAGTTTGAAACCGCCCGCCAGATGATGGTTGATTGCCAGATCAGGCCAACAAAAGTCACCGATCCACGTGTGCTTGAAGCGTTTTTGAAAATCCCAAGGGAAATGTTTGTTGGCAAGCACCAGCGTGCCGTCGCTTATGTTGACGAAGATCTGCCGCTCTCGGGTGGTCGTTGTCTAATGGAGGCTATGGTTCTTGCACGTATGGTGCAGGCTTTGGAAATCCGGCAAACCGATCATGCGTTGGTGGTAGGGGCTGCAACCGGATATGGCACGGCGATCATGGCGCAAGTTGCCGGTTCCGTCATTTCCATCGAAACACGAACACAGCTTGTTGAAAAGGCACAGGAAACCCTTGTTGCCATTGATGTGGATAATGCCGCAGTGGTGAAATCGCGGCTGGTTGATGGATATCCGAGTGAAGGCCCATATGACCGCATTCTAATCGAAGGCAGCGTTGCGCATATGCCTGAAAAAATTCTGGAGCAACTCACCCCCAAAGGGCGGCTGGTTGCGGTGTGGCGTCCGTTAAACCATCCAGTTGGCGTGGCCAGTCTGTGGTGTCGGTCTGGCAGCGGCTTTACCCGCGCCGCACTTTTCGATGCCCAGGTCCCACAATTAGAAGAATTTAGGGCAAAGCAAGAATTCGTATTCTAGGCTAACTTACACAAGTCGATGTCAAACACTCAGGAATGGAGATTGCGGTGAATAAAGCAGGTAGAGTAATGCTGGCGATCCTTGTCGGGGGTGGCTTTGCACTTTCATCGCCTGGGGCATTTGCCTCTGATCTTGAGAGTAGCATGCGAGCAGCGTTGGACAATAGCGCCCTATTGTCATCGGCGCGGCAAAGCTGGATTGGCGTGCGCGAAGACATCAACACAAACTCGGTGACCACGGACTGGCGGGCGACTGGTGCGCTGTCGGGCAAGGGATCGAAATATGACAGCCCTGCAACGAGTGGCTATAAAAGCAGTGAAAGTACATCCGCCAGCATCACCTTTTCCAAAAATCTGTATGATGGCGGCCAAGAGGCTGAGGGCACAAAATTAGGCCTGATCAATCTTGCGGCACAGAC
>JAACDV010000253.1 GCA_009936825.1 Bacteroidota bacterium
CCCGAATCCTGATGACCCGAATCCTGATGACCCGAATCCTGATGACCTAAATCCTCTATCCGCCGATCCTGAGTCCCAAGATTTGGAGACTGATAAATGACCGTTTATTTTATTGGCGCGGGTCCGGGCGACCCGGATCTGATCACCGTTCGCGGGTTAAAGCTGATCAAGCGGTGCAAACTTTGTCTTTATGCCGGATCGCTGGTTCCAGAAGCCGTGGTGGCGGCGGCGCCTGATGATGCCCGGGTGATCGACACCGCCGCTTTGACGCTGGATGATATCATTGCTGAAATCTCCGCCGCGCATAGGGATGATCTGGATGTGGCGCGGGTGCATTCGGGCGATCCGTCGCTCTATGGCGCAATTGCCGAGCAGATACGCCGCCTGAAGGCGCTCGATATTGATTATGCGATTATTCCGGGGGTTTCGGCCTATGCGGCGGCGGCGGCGGCGCTGGGGATTGAGCTGACGGTGCCGGAGGTATCGCAATCATTAATCTTGACGCGCACGGCGATGAAATCTTCCGCCATGCCGAAAGGCGAAGAGCTGACCAGCCTGGGGCGCACCGGTGCGACGCTGGCGATTCATCTTTCAATTCGCAATCTACGCCAGATTGAACGCGATCTGACGCCGTTTTATGGCGCTGATTGTCCAGTGATTGTGGCGTACCGCGTTGGCTGGCCTGATGAATCATATATCCATGCGACGCTATCGACGGTTCGTGCGCGCGTTCAACAGGAAAAAATCACCCGTACCGCGTTGATCTTTGTGGGGCGCGGGCTTGACCAGAGGGATGATTTCAGGGATAGCGCTCTTTATGACGCCGATCATGTGCATGTTTTGCGGCCCAAACGGGGGCGTGCCACCGACGCCTAATTCCCCATGCGGTTCCAGCACGAGGATGCGGTTCCAGCACGAGGCGGCTCGGCTCACCCGGTTGCTATGATATGAGCGTAGGATCCGAACACGCACCCCGATACCAACCCCGTTTTGCCAAGCGCCTCTCCAGCCGGATTCGCGACGTTGAACAGCGGGGCCGCGCCGCCTGAATTCGAAACATCTGAGCTATAGTGAAATTCATGGGCGATCAGGGTGGGGTGATCCGCGCCCGTTTTTGGCATTCCGGGCCATAGAGTCTGCCAATCGGCCAGATCGGGTGTCAGATGCCGGTAGCCAAGATGCAGCTTTTTGGCGGCAAAGCTCGTCTCTAATGGCAGTAATCCGGCCATCGGAAAAGCTGTTCCATGGGTGTCAATGATACTGGTGCCAAGCGTCATAAACCCGCCGCACTCGCCATAAATACGGGTGCCGCGCTGGGCTGCTGCACGAAGACCGTTCAAAAAGACATTCGCCGATGCCAGCTCCTCAAGGTGCAGTTCAGGATATCCGCCGGGAAGAAAAATAAAATCGGCATCGCTTGCCGGAGCCGCATTCGCCAGCGGTGAGAACGGCAGAATGTCTGCCCCCGCCGCCTGCCAATGGCTAATCATATGCGGATAGGAAAAAGCAAAGGCAACATCGCTAGCAAGGGCAATCCGCTGACCGGGCGGGGGCATAAATCCCGCAAGTCCGTCATGGTTGGCACGTTTACCCGGAAGGGGCGGCTGGATTGGCCCGGCTGCATTAATGATCCCGTTAAGGTCCAGATTTTCTGCCACCAGATCCCCCGCGCGTTCAAGCAGCGCTTCCAGCCTGTCCTCAATAGCAAGGTCACCGGCCTGAACCAGCCCCAGATGGCGCGATGGCATGGCAATGTCAGGCATAGAGGGCAGGCTGCCAAACAGCCGAATATTTTTATCATCCAGCGCAGCGGCAATCAGCGCCGCATGTCGCGGCGATGCTGTCCGGTTCAGCACAACGCCGGCAAGCGGGCTTCGCGGGTCCAATTGAGCGGCAATACCCGCCGCCAGAATTGCCGCCGTTTGCGCCTGATGACGCGCGTCAATAACCAGCAAAATTGGCAAGCCAAGCGTCGCGGCAAGGCTGGCGGTACTGCCGCCGCCGCCATCGGTACCGTCAAACAGCCCCATTACCCCTTCGATAATCAGCGTTGCTTCGGGTTGGGCGCTGGCAAGCTGGTACAGCATTTCCGGCGGCATCGCATAGCTGTCGAGATTTACCGCAGGCGCGCTGCAGGCCGCTGCCAGAAAAGCAGTATCTATATAGTCAGGTCCTGATTTAGCTGCACAAACGCCAAAGCTGGAGCAGGCATTTGAAGGCGCAGATTTAACCGCCCGCGTGAACGCCCGCAAAAGCCCAAGAGTAACGGTGGTCTTGCCGGTGCCTGAACCCAGACCCGCGATCACCAGACCCTTTTGCGCCATTAACCTGCATCCAAGACCGAACGCACGCCAAGCGGATCGGTATCGCGGACCGGCTCTCCGGCAATCTGGCCCATCCAGTCGAGGCACTGGCGCATCAGAACAACGCGGCCGATTGCAACAATTGACGGCGCGCCAATGCCGCTTTCCACGATATCGGCAGGGGCAGCGGCAAGCGTAGTCTCCAACACCGCCATATCTTCGCGCGTGGCGTTCTGCACGATCGCAACCGGTTCATTCGGATCGCGGCCGCCATCTATCAACTTGGCACAAATATCCGGCATATGTTTAATTGCCATATACATCACAATGACTTGCGCCCCTTTGGCGAGCGCAGCCCAGTCAATCGCCGACGGCATCAGCCCGGTGCGATCATGCCCGGATAAAAAGGTCACAGACTGGTTTACATCGCGGTGCGTAACGGGAATTCCGGCATAGGCAAGCCCGCCAATTCCGGCTGAAATTCCGGGGATAACGCGAAGCTTGATACCAGCTCCAATCAAGGTCTGAGCTTCTTCACCGCCGCGCCCGAACACAAAGGGATCACCGCCCTTTAGCCGCAGAACACGCTTGTTCTGGCGGGCAAGTTCGATCAGGCGAAGCGATATATCTCGCTGATTAGGAGAGGGTTTTCCGCCACGTTTTCCGGCAAATTCAATTTCGGCATCGGGACGCGCCCATGCCAAAAGCGCCGTATCGATCAGCGCGTCATAGACAATTACATCCGCCTGTTTCAGCGCGTTTAGAGCATGCAGCGTGATCAGTCCGGGATCGCCCGGCCCGCCGCCGGTCATCCAGACCCAGCCGGCCTCAAAGACCGGCCAGTCGCGCGCATCCAGCGGCGGCAACTCACCGGCTGTCAGGGTGTGTCTAGCTTGATCTTCGGGCGCCATTACGTCGCCGCCATTCCAGTTGATGTATCTTGCACCATTGTGTCTTTCTTTGTCGAATTCACCAAGCTAGATTTGCCTTGGTAATTTGGGTACAAATCATAACAGCCAGCGTCGATGCCGACCAGCGTTACTATCCGATAAAATAAACCGGCTAGCACGGATTGGACTTTTGCAATAGTCGGCCCCAGTAATCGGCCCCAGTAATCGGCCCCAGTAATCGGCCCCAAAAACAGGTAAGCAACAGGTGCCATAGGAATGTCAGGATCCCCGCCTAAAAAAGACCAGACAGATCCTTTGGACCGCATGGCTTCTAAAGATAAATCGGATTCCGAAGACCAGTCCAATTCTGGAGATAAACTAGCATCCAATCTGCGTTTTGGCTGGACTACGGGTACCTGTGCCACTGCCGCTGTTAACGCAGCTTACACCGCGATGATCACCGGCCAGTTTCCTGATCGCGTCACAATTATCACGCCAAGCGGCAAAAATGCTGATTTGGAGGTGGTTGAAACCGCGCAAGGTGCTGCCATCGCTGGCACCTCTGACGATTCCGATGATAGGCGATGGTTTCGGGCTGGCATCATTAAAGATGCCGGTGATGATCCTGATGTAACGCATGGAGCGCTGATCCTTGCCACCTTGCGTGCCTTGCCCGCTAAAAGCGGCACATGCTTTCGCGGCGGAGAGGGGATTGGCGTGGTAACCAAGCCGGGGCTGCCCATTGCGGTGGGCGAGCCGGCAATTAATCCGGTTCCGCGCCGGATGATGAGCGAGGCGATTGAACAGCTGGCCCAAAAACTAAACGGGCCAACCGATATCGAGATTGAAATCAGCGTTCCGGGCGGTCAGGCTCTGGCCTTAAAAACATGGAATCCACGTCTTGGCATCGAAGGCGGCATTTCTATTTTGGGGACGACCGGCGTTGTGCGACCTTTTTCCTGTTCGGCGTGGATAGCATCAATTCACAGGGGCATTGATGTGGCGCGCGCCAACGCATTGCCGCACGTAATGGGATCAACCGGTGCCACGTCTGAGGCATGGGGTAAGGCGCATTACGGTCTTCCCGATATAGCCCTTCTCGATATGGGTGATTTTGTCGGCGGAATGCTGAAATATATGCGCCGGAATAAGGTTCCCAACCTGTCGATTATGGGGGGAATGGGCAAGTTGGTGAAATTGTCTCAAGGCGCGGTTGATCTTCATTCGGCCCGCTCGCAGGTTGATTTTACTGCGCTGGCTGAAGTGGCCGCACCATTGGGGTTTGATCCGGCAAAAGTCGGCGCTGCGAACACGGTTTTAGAGGTGTTGCAGATGGCCAGTCCAGATCAACGGGCGAGGCTGGCGGCACGTGTTGCGGCGGGGGCACGCACCAAGGCACTCGAGCATCTTCGCCATGATGACACCGCGCTCGAAGTGGTGGTGATCAGCCGCGAAGGTGAAATGCTGGGCCGGGCTGGCAAGGTGGAAAGGCCAGCTCAATAATGCGGGCGAAGCTGGCGACATTGGGTCTGGCCGGAACGGGCGAGGCGCGGCAGGTTATTGACAGGCTTGCGCACGATCCGGCATTTGATCTGACAGCATCGCTTGCCGGGGCTACACAGGCTCCTGCCAGCCTTGCGGTACCTGTTCATTCCGGCGGTTTTGGCGGGGCTGACGGATTGGCCCGTTTTTGCCGTTCAAACGATATTAAACTTATTCTGGATATAACGCATCCCTTTGCGCGGGTGATCAGCCGCAACGCTGCCATCGCCGCCTCGATATCTGATATCCCCTGTTTGCATTATGAAAGGCCGGCATGGCAACCGGGGCCGGATGATCACTGGCAATCCTTTGATAGCTGGCAGGAGATGGCGGGCGCCTTGGCGTCCGGTGCGCGGGTGTTTCTAGCGGGCGGAACGCAATCCATCGAGGTTTTTCAAAAACGGCTGGATATTAAGCTGTGGGCGCGGGCGTTGAATGTTAGCGGACGGACTGCACAACCAAATGTGACTTTTATCAATGCCATGCCGCAAACCAGCATTTCGGCCGAAGCGGCGTATTTCGGCGCGCATAAGATTGACCTGATATGTTGCAAGAATTCGGGGGGAGATGCCAGTTTTGCCAAGATTGCCGCGGCGCGCCAGCTGGGTCTGCCAGTTTGGATGCTGGCCCGCCATGCGCCAGAAAAAACTGTGTCAAAGACCAAAATTTATGACAAGGTTGAAACGCTTATTGCAGCAGCACAAAACCTAGCCCAAAACCTAGCTCAAATAAATCATGGCGCGTGATGGGCTGGTGCAAGACAGTCATCTGGTGCTAGAACGAGTCCCATTATTTCAAGTCGCCGGAGATTTTTATGTCACCCTATTCACATTTCGAACTTTCCCTTGATTCAGGCGGCGTTGCTTGGATCACCATGGATGTTACCGGAAAGTCGGTAAACATCCTATCGCATGAGGTGAGCAACGAATTAATCATGCTGATCGACGGGCTGGCGGCTAATCCGCCTTCCGGTCTGGTTTTTCAATCAGGAAAGTCACGCGGCTTTATTTTCGGGGCGGATGTTAATGAATTTGCCAATTTTAAGACGCGAGCCGAGGTTGAGGAGCATATTCGTCCCGTTCTGCAATGCTTTCAGCAAATTGAGGATATGCCGTGCCCGACGGTGATTCTTATTGACGGTATTTGTGTTGGGGGCGGGTTGGAGCTGGCCTTTGCCTTTGACCACATTGTCGGCATTGATTCGCCCTCCTGTCAGGTTGGGTTTCCCGAGGTTAACCTTGGTATTCTGCCGGGATATGGAGGATCGGCCCGTGCCTGTGCCCGCATGGGGCTGGAGGCGGCGGTTAAGCTCGTGCTTTCCGGCAAGCCGTTAAAGGCGCGTGATGCTCTGGCCGTTGGCGCTATCGACCATATTGTCGTTGACCGTGATGCGCTAGTCGGGGCGGCGCGGGATGTCATGGCTGGAAAAATCGACCGCAAATCGCCAATTAAACCGCCAGTTGAACAGGATGATGCGGCTGGCATTATCGCTGCTGAGCGCGCTGTAATTGCCAAAAGAATGCTTCCCGAAAATTTGCCTGCGCCGTTTGCAATTCTTGATCACTACTCCGACGATGATTTGAGCCAGAACAATCTGTTAGCTAAAGAAACTAGCCTATTCTCTGACCTTATTCTAACGCCTGCTTCGGTTGGGCTTAGGCGTAGTTTTCAATTGAATGATGCGGTGAAAAAAGGCAGCAGGGGTGACGCGCAAATCCGCCACATCCATGTTGTCGGCGCCGGTGTTATGGGCGGTGCTATTGCCAGCGTGGCCGCGATGAGCGGGTTTGCTGTCGCCTTGCAGGATCTGTCCCCTGAGGTGATAGATAAGGCCATTGCCCGTTCCAAAGCGTTATATGAACGCCGATTGAAAGACCCGGCGAAAGTTGCCGCAACGCTGGCGCGGCTAAAGGCGGACCCCGAGGGTGATGGCCTTGCCACCGCCGATCTTATGATTGAGGCCGTTGCGGAAAATCTGGACATCAAGAAAAAGGTCTTTGCTGCCGCCGAGGCGCGAATGAAGCCTGAGGCGATCCTTGCCACCAATACTTCGGCGATTCCGCTGGAGGACATTGGCGCTGCCCTTAATGCGCCTGAGCGCCTGATAGGGATGCATTTTTTCAATCCGGTTCCGGTGCTGCCCCTTGTCGAAATTATCTACACCGAGGCCAGCCGCGCTGATTTTGTTGACCGGGCGATGTATGCCTCTGGTGCCATGAAAAAGCTGCCAATTCGGTGCAAATCTTCTCCCGGTTTTCTGGTTAATCGGGCGCTTCTTCCCTATCTGTTTCACGCGATTGAGGCGGTTCTCAACGGGGCTGACCCTGATAAATTGGATCAGGCACTTGTCCGGTTTGGAATGCCGATGGGCCCGATTGAATTATGCGATCAGGTTGGTCTTGATGTTTGTCATGATTCCGGGATGGTTATTGGCATGCCGAAAGACGTAGAGATGAAACTAAAATCAATGCTGCAAGCCGGAACGCTTGGCCGTAAAAGCGGCAGCGGATTTTATGCTTGGGATGACAAAAAGGCTATTCGCCCGCGCGCTTCATACGATGCGGCTGAGCTGGCCGAGATTGCTGATCAGCTACTCGCCCCTCTGGTTAAAGAATGCCGTGATGCCATTGCCGAGAATGTTGTTGATTCGGCTGAAATGGCTGACGCTGCCTGTATTTTTGGCATCGGTTTTCCCAGTTTTCGTGGTGGCCCAGTGTTCTGGGATGAAGCAAAATCTGTATGAGCACGGATGACACAGGAAATACCAGCTCTAAAATCATAAAACATGCGCTTGGGTGGATGATTCTCAGCACCCTGTTTTTCTCGCTTGTCATGGTGACAATCAAGTTATTTCTGATCGACCTACCCCCTGAACAGACAGTGTTTTTGCGATATTTCGTTGGGACGGTGATGATAGTGCCGTTGGTCTGGCGCTCGACGATGATGATGTTCACATCGTCCGAGCGCTGGCGGTTATGGTTGCGGGCATTGCTTCATGGCGTGGGTGTTTTCTCGTGGTTTTTTGGCATCCTGCGCATTCCGCTTGCCGAGGTGAATGCGATGCTGAATATGGGGCCAGTTTATGCGGCGATCGGGGCGGCATTATTCATGGGCGAACGCCTTCGAATTCGCCGGATTGCTGCTATTATTGTGTCCTTCATCGGGGCGTTAATCATCATTAAACCGGGGTTTGCCGAGGTTAATTTTGGAACGCTTGCAGTAGTGATTGCGGCGCCATTGTTTGCTGGCTCGGATTTATTGGCGAAGCATCTGAAGAAGGTTCATGAGGATAATTTTATTATTTTCGCGCTGTCCTTTGGCATTTCGGCCTTGCTGCTAATCCCGGCAATTTGGGTATGGCAGCCGATGAATGCCGTGCATTGGGGCGGCGTGTTGGCGATTAGTCTGTTCGCTACTTTGGGGCATGTTGGGTTAATGCGGGCGTTCAGGGGGCCGATGTGGGCGGCGCAGACTGGCAAATATATGCAGCTTATTTTCGTTGTTGGTTTTGGTATCGCGCTATTTGACGAAATTCCCCTAGTTTCAACCATTGTTGGTGCGTTTGTGGTTTTGGCTGCGGTGTCCTACATTGCCTTTCGCGAAGGGCGCGCGCGCAAGCTTCAATCATAAAGCAGCATTTAACGCTGTTCCCCCGATACTCCTCACAAAGGACGCTGATATTTTTGATGAGAGGGGCCGGGTTATGAAGGCGGCGCGTTCGGTGGGCGATGTATGCTAGTTATGATGCAGGAGTTTTGGAATGTTAGCGTTTGAGAGCTATCAGGCCAGCCCCTATCTGTTCTGGTTTGTCTGCATCCTTGCGGCGATTGCTTTCTCGGTTTCAAAATCGGGATTTGGCGGCGCGCTGGCATCGCTCAGCACCCCTATATTATTGTTTGTACTACCTCCAAAACTGGTGCTTGGCGTGTTGCTACCTTTGTTTCTGCTAACCGATATCTGGGTGGTGGTTTTATGGCGAAAATGGCTGAACTGGCGGTTTTTGCTAATCATGTGCGGGTTTGGCGTTTTTGGTCAGTTGCTTGGCTGGCTGCTATTTGGCTATTTGAGTGATCGCGTTCTGATCGGGGTGATCGGGTTTGTCGGCCTGATTACCGCGCTGAAATATGCCCGCAGGCTGGTTTTTCCATCGGGGGAGACCAGTGAAGAGGTGGCGGTGCGCGTGATGCGCCGTTTATGGGTGAGGGCTTTTGGCTGGTGCGGATTATCGGGGATGGCGAGCTTCCTGTCCTTGGCTGGCGGAATTCCGGCGCAGATTTTCCTGTTGCCGCACGGTTTGCCGCGCCAAGCCTTTGTCGGGACGATGGGCGTTTATTTCTTTGTGATCAATTCGGCAAAGCTGCCCTTTTATTCTGATTTGGGGTTGTTCACTCCTGACACGTTGACGCTGTCATTATGGCTTGTGCCAGTGATCCCGGTCGGGGTGTTTATAGGTAAATGGCTCAATCAGAAAATGTCGGACCGCATTTTTTATCATTTCAGTCATGCTGTGCTCTTCCTGATGAGCATCAAGCTCCTATATGATGTAACGTGGGGCGGTATTGGTACTTCGTGAAAGGGTGTAGGATGAAACGGTGGCGGCATTTGGCGGTGGCACTTGGTATTGTCCCTGCGTTGGGAATTTATGTGGGGGCAATGGTTTGGCTCTCAAGCTTTGTTATTGAGATTCACTTTCTACTCGATTTAGTGTTTTTTGTTATTGCCGGACTTGCCTGGATTCCAGCGGCCAGCTCCGTAGTCAAATGGTTGGCGGCGCATGAGGCCAGATGACCGCGCTGCCCTTATAGCGGACTAGTTTTTGGGGGATGCATGATCTCTGAATCAGACGGGCCCACTTCAGACGGGCCCACTTCGGATGGGCCCACTTCGGATAGAATGGGGCTAACCGAACGTCCGCATCAGGCCGCGCTCGATCTTGCCGCAAAATTGATGGATGAGCATGGTCTATCCGGCTGGACTGTCCGGCTTGATCATGCGCGTCGCCGCGCCGGTCAATGTGACTATAATAAGCGGGTGATTTCCCTGTCGCGCCATTACGTCAGGCACGCCGAGGACACGCATATCCACGATACAATCCTTCACGAAATTGCGCATGCACTGGTTGGCCCGCACCATGGCCATGATGCTGTCTGGCGCCAGCAAGCCCGCAAAATCGGCTGTACCGCTACACGGTGTCACACGCTGCGCTTTGCCGAGGCACCGTGGATCATGAGCTGCCCGAACGGGTGTTTTTCTGTTGAACGCCATCGCCGCAAG
>JAACDV010000254.1 GCA_009936825.1 Bacteroidota bacterium
GGTCCGGAAACTATGGAAACTCGAATTTTTGGGCGGCTGACCGCCTGGCAAAACTGGATTTTCCAGCGGCCAAACGCCGCTGGCGAAGAGGGGGCCTTACGCCGTTACGGCTCTGGCGTGCGCGGCAAATATAACATGGAACGCGTCTAGAAACGTCAGATAGATATTTTTGTGAAAGGGTAAGTTAAAATGCAAAACATCATGAACGTAAGTTATGATTCGCAAATTCCGAACAATGTGGGTCTGTCTTCTGACCGCCGTGTTCTAAAGGCGCTGGAAAAATGGCATCCGGGTTATATCAATTGGTGGAATGGCCTGATCCCGCAACAATTTCAGGATGCCAAAGTCTATCTGCGGACCGCTGTCAGTGTGGATACCGGTGGCTGGGCAAAGTTTGATTATGTGAAAATGCCGGAATATCGCTGGGGCGTTCTGCTGGCACCGCAAGTTGAAGATCGCACGATTTCGTTTGGTGAGCATGCTGGTGAAAAGGCTTGGCAGGAAGTGCCGGGCGAATACCGTGCGATGCTGCGGCGCTTGATCGTCATCCAAGGTGATACCGAGCCGGGCTCGGTTGAACAGCAGCGCTTTTTGGGTTTGACCGCACCGTCGCTCTATGACATGCGCAACCTGTTCCAGGTTAATGTCGAAGAAGGCCGCCATCTTTGGGCGATGGTCTATCTTCTGCACAAATATTTCGGAGCTGACGGGCGCGAAGAAGCCGACATGCTGTTGCAACGCAGCTCAGGCTCTGATGAAGCGCCGCGGATGCTGGGTGCATTTAATGAGGAGACACCGGACTGGCTGTCTTTCTTTATGTTCACCTATTTCACCGACCGTGACGGCAAGATGCAGTTGGAAAGTCTGGCCCAGTCTGGCTTTGATCCGTTGAGCCGTACCTGCCGCTTTATGCTGACCGAAGAAGCGCATCACATGTTCGTTGGCGAGACCGGCGTTGGTCGTACAATTCAGGCCACCGTTGATGCGATGAATAAGGCCGGCATCACCGATCCGTATGACACAAATAAAATCCGTGATCTTGGGGTAATTGATCTTCCAACAATTCAGAAAAAGCTGAACCTTCACTACTCGCTTTCGCTGGATTTGTTTGGTCAGGAGATTTCGACAAACGCCGCGAACGCCTTTAATTCGGGCATCAAAGGTCGTTACATGGAAACGCGGATCGAAGACGATCACAAACTGTCAAACGATCTATACGGGGTGAAAACCTTGAAAGATGGCGCGATCGTCACCGAAGAGGTTCCTGCACTGAGCGCCATCAACATGCGCCTGCGTGATGATTATGTAACCGACGCATCGGGCGGTCTTGGCCGCTGGAACAAGTCGATTAAAAGAGCCAAAATCGATTTTGCTTTTAAACTTCCCCATGAAGGATTCAACCGGCAAATCGGTGTGTTCGCTGCGGCTAATATTGACCCTGATGGAAACATCATCAGTGCCGATGCATGGACCGCCAAGTCACATGAGTGGCTGCCGACAAAGGCCGACGGAGAGTTCGTCTCATCGCTGATGAAGCCTTGTCATGAGCCGGGCCAGTATGCCAGTTGGATTTCACCGCCAAAGGTGGGGATCAACAATCAGGGCGGCGATTTTGAATATGTTCAGTTGCACATGGCCTAGTCAGGCTAGACGGCGAAAAACAGATTGGGGGCCGACAATAATGTCGGCCTTCCTACTGATTGTTTGACGCGGAATGCTGGCGAAGCTGGCAAAACCAGTGACCTAAAAATGGAAGTCTGCCAATGAATATCCGTATCATTTACGCAACTATTCTGGGAACATCCCAGATGGTTAGCGAAGATCTGGAAGAAGATCTGGCATCCGAACATGATGTGTCTATTTCTGACATCATGAATGTCGGGTTGGAAGATCTGAACGATGATGCTTTGTATGTGTTTGTTTCGTCAACAACCGGGCATGGCGACATGCCCGATTCGTCTTTGAGTTTTGTTAAGACGCTTCGCGAGTCAAAGCCTGATCTTACAAATTTGAATTTTGCAATTTTTGGACTTGGCGATCAGGGCTATGCGGACAGCTTTAATATGGGCAGCGAAAAGCTCTGCGAATTGCTGTGTGAGTTTGGTGCTAAGCAAGTTGGCGAGCGCGGCCTTTTTGACGCCTCAACAGGTGAAATGCCTGAAGATTTAGCAATCCCGTGGTTGCGGGATATTCTGGAAGCAATCTAACTAGGTAATCGGGCGGACCCCAACAATGACCTCCCCAACAATGACA
>JAACDV010000041.1 GCA_009936825.1 Bacteroidota bacterium
AAAGCTGGCGATTGCGCCTACCTGTGGTGGGGCATGGGGGCTGGCACGCTACCAACGCAAGATTGCCGATTTTAACGGGGAAATTGATGCGGCATTTGATGGGGCATTTGACGGGGCAATTGATGCGGCAACCCGCAAATCAACAAGACGCCCGTTAGAGCTGAGCAGCAAGCGTCTTGCGCGGGTATTGGCGCCGTTGCCATTGTCGGCTTTGCGGCTTGATATGCGAACCTGCAATGCGATGTCGGCTGCGGGCTTGCGCTCGATTGGTGATATTATAGGCATGCCACGGGCGCCGTTGGCGAGACGGTTTTCCAATGTCCTGATCGAACGCCTTGATGCGGCGCTTGGCCATATCAATGAAAGCTTTACCCCGATCGCCCCGCCGCGGCCTTTATTGGCAAGCCTCAATTTTGCCGAACCGGTTAGCGCGGGCGATGATATTGCGGCGGTGGTGCACAAACTGGCCGAAGATATTGCCCAGATTCTAGAAGAAAACGGGCTTGCCACACGCCGCTTGCGACTTGGTTGGCAGCGGGTTGATGGCACGATTCTGGTGCATGATACACATCTGTCGCGCCCGGGCCGTGATGTGGCGGCGTTTCACCGGCTTTTGGCGACCGCAGGCGCGGCAATTGATCCGGAATTTGGTCTGGAATGCGCGTGGATTGAGGCCCATCTCTGTAGCCCGCAAGCCCCTATATGCGGGCATTTTGATGATGGTATAAATGCTGATGCGACCTATGCCAGCCTTGTTGACCGGTTGGTGGCGCGGCTTGGCTTTGGCGCAGTTTTGCAGATGCAGACAAGGGATTGCTGGCAACCTGAGGTGGCGCAATATATGGCGCTTCCCGACATGCAGGATGGCGCCCCCAAAAACCACAGCCGCCCACCACCGCCGATCACGACACCACCGCGGCCAATCCGGCTTTTGACACATCCCCAGCCATTATCGGTTGTGGCATTATTGCCGGATCACCCACCAGCACAGTTTAACTGGCAGAACAAGACCTATCGGGTGCGCCGCGCCAGTGGCCCCGAACGCATCGCCCCGCAATGGTGGACGGCTGCGGCGGGGAGCAAGACACGCGATTATTTTCGTCTGGAGGATGAACAGGGTGCGCGTTTCTGGGTCTACCGCGAGGGGCTGCCTGAACGCAATGAGGATGTAAGCTGGTTCCTACACGGATTTTTCGCATGAGCGCGGATGATCACATGTATAAGCCCTCGGCTGTGCTTGGTTGCTACAGTAATTTTACCTTTTTAACAGGGGCGTCACATCCTGTTGAAATGGTGAAAACGGCGGCGGCGCTTGGCTGGCAGGCAATCGGCATTGCTGACGTCAATTCGCTTGCTGGCATTGTTCGTGCGCATGTTGCCGCCCGTGATCATGGCATTCGGTTGATTGTGGGTGCGCGATTGCGACCTGTTGACGGGCCGGATGTTATTGTGCACCCGCTGGATAGGGCTGGTTACGAATCGCTTTGTGTGTTGCTGAGTGAGGCCAATTTGCGCGGTACCAAGGCCAATCCGGTATTGCATCTTGGCGACCTTACCCGTCTTAACGCCAGCACCGCATTATTGGTAATGCCGCCAGAACATCCACAGCTTGATTATCAGGCCCAGCTTGGGCAGATCAGCCAGCTTTCGGCGGGTCAGGTGTTTGCCGGTGCGGCGCTTTATCGGGATGGGGCGGATGCGGTGCGCCTGAACATGCTGGTTGAAATGGCACAGAGCGTTGGCCTTCGTCTGGCGGCGGTGGGGGATGCGCTCTATCATGCCCCCGAACGCCGTCCGCTTGCTGATGTGTTAAGTTGCATCCGGGAAAAACAGCTTTTGGACAAGGCTGGACATCTGTTATCGCGCAATGCTGAACGGCATCTGATTACCCCAGTTGAGGCACAGCGTCGTTGGCGACATTTGCCGGATGCGCTGGCGGCGTCGGCTGATCTGGCTGAATTATGCAATTTCAGCATGTCTGATCTGTCATATGAATATCCCAATGAAGTGTCATCGGGCAGGCGAAATGCCATGCAGGAACTGGAATATCAGACATGGAACGGGGCCCGTGACCGCTATCGTGACGGCATTCCGGAAAAGGTTGAAACCTATCTCAAGCGTGAGATGGCTTTGGTCGCAAAGCTAGAATTTGCGCCTTATTTTCTGACTGTCTTTGACATCGTGCGCTTTGCCAGAGGGCGCGGCATTCTCTGTCAGGGGCGCGGTTCAGCCGCCAATTCGGCGATTTGCTATTGCCTTGGCATCACATCTGTCGACCCGGCGCGCTCGCAACCGCTGTTTGAGAGGTTCATCAGTGAAGCGCGTGGTGAGCCGCCAGACATTGATGTTGATTTTGAACATGAGCGCCGCGAAGAGGTGATCCAGCATATCTATGCCAAATATGGACGGATGCGGGCCGGACTTGCCGCCAGTGTTATCACCTATCGGCGGCGCAGTGCTTTACGTGAAGTGGCAAAGGTTTTCGGGTTGAGCCGTGATGTGCAAGCGGCCTTGTCAGGCGAGGTATGGGGCCGTGAGAAAGAGCAGCTTGATGGGTCTGCCTTGCGTGCGGCCGGGCTTGATCCGGCTGATCGGCGGCTTGCGCTGGTGATGCGGCTTGTGGCGGATATCAGCCGGTTCCCACGGCATCTGTCACAACATGTTGGCGGCTTTGTTATCACCAAAGGTCGGCTGGATCATCTGTGCCCGATCAGTCCGGCTGCAATGGAAGGGCGCACTGTCATTGAATGGGACAAGGATGATCTTGATGCGCTTGGCCTGTTAAAGGTCGATGTGTTGGCCTTGGGTATGCTCAGCTGTATTCGCCGCGCCTTTGATCTGATGCGCCTGCATTACAACCGTTCATTGACGCTGGCATCGACACCGCCAGAGGATAAGGCGACTTACGATATGCTGTGTGCGGGCCAGTCTGTTGGCGTTTTTCAGGTGGAGTCGCGAGCCCAGATGGCGATGTTGCCGCGCCTGCAACCGCGCTGTTTTCATGATCTGGTGGTGCAGGTGGCAATCGTGCGCCCCGGCCCTATTCAAGGGGACATGGTGCATCCCTATCTTCGTCGGCGCGCCGGTCTGGAGCAGGTAATCTATCCGTCTGCGGATTTGCGGTCTGTGCTTGAACGGACGCTTGGTGTGCCGTTGTTTCAGGAGCAGGCGATGCAGATTGCCATCGTTGGTGCCGGATTTACCGGCAGTGAGGCAGACCAGCTTCGCCGGGCCATGGCGACGTTTAAAAAGGATGGTGAGGTCAGTCAATTTCGGGACAAAATGGTCAATGGGATGATCGAGCGCGGATATGATCCAGACTTTGCCATGCGATGTTTCAAACAGATTGAAGGGTTTGGCACCTATGGGTTTCCAGAGTCCCATGCTGCCAGTTTTGCCCTGCTGGTATATATTTCAGCCTGGATTAAACGGCATTATCCTGATGTGTTAATCTGTGCATTGTTGAACGCCCAGCCAATGGGATTTTATTCACCCTCGCAGTTGATTGCCGAGGCCAAGCGTAGCGGCGTTCAGATACGCCCCATAGATGTCAGCTATTCGGCATGGGACAGCACGTTGGAGCAGGATCATCAGAACCGACGGGGGCATCATGCTCTGCGCCTTGGTCTGCGCCTGATAAAAGGGCTGGCACGCGGCGAGGGAGAACGGGTTGCCGCCTGTCGGTATCTGGAAAGTGAAACCCGGACGCAGAATAGGTCGGCAAGCACCGTCAAACCTGCCTTTGCCACTCTTGCCGATATTATGCGGCAGGCTGATGTGTCGGCAAAGGCGTTGCAGGCGATCGCTGATGCAGACGGTTTCGCCAGCCTTGGGCTGAACCGGCGGCAGGCATTGTGGCAGGTGCGTGCCCTTGGCCGGAAGCCGTTGCACGAAATGCCGTTATTCGCCACCAGCAATAACCGCGATAATAACGAACCTGCCGTCAGCCTGCCAATTGCCAGTGATGGCGAGGAGGTGGCGGCTGATTATCGTAGCCTTGGCCTGTCGTTAAAGGCGCATCCAATCCGGATATTAGCGCCATCTTTGCAAGGTGCCGGTTGGCAGAGTTGTGCGGGGGCACAGGATGTGCGCGATGGAACGCGGTTGCGACTTGCCGGATTGGTGACCATGCGGCAACGCCCGGGAACAGCCAGTGGCACCGTCTTTTTAACGCTGGAGGATGATATCCATTCGCTCAACGTCATTATCTGGCCAAAGCTTACCCAGACCTATCGCGAGGCGTTGCTGCGCTCGCAGATTTTGGGGGTTGTCGGGCGGGTGCAGCGCGAACAGGCGGTGGTTCATTTCATTGCTGAATCGTTGTTCAATCTGAACGGATTTTTGCGGCATCTGGATAGTGCCGCCGCCGATACCAAATCCACCCGTATGCGTAGCCGTGATTTTAGATAGGATTATCCGGCGCGCTTGATCTGTTCAGATACCGCAAAGCAGGGTCGCCCTTTGGCGAATAGCGCCGCACAGGCAGACCGCGCCTGGCCTTCATCCAGATTGTTAAAGCGCACCCGCCATAACGGCATATTGCCTCTGGTAACAAGGGTCAGGCGTGCCGGCGAGCGCCCAAGCACATTATCGGCGGTGCGGCGGGCCTGTGCGGCGGCTTTGTGCGCGTTTGCACGCTTGGCAAAGCTGCCGATCTGAACGCTCCAGATAATGTCAAAATTATTCGCATCTGCCGCCACATTCTGGGTGCCCTCATCGAGGTAGGCTGAACTGCCGCTGGCCACGGTGACATCGACATTTGCTCTGATTTTCGGCTTGAGCTTTGGTTTGGCCTTTGGCACCTCACTCGTTTTTGGACGGGTTGGCGGCGAAATTGGCAGCTTCGTTGGCGGGGCCGTGGTTTTGCGTTTTGGCAGAACCCGCACCGCGGCAACCTGAGTGCCAACATCGCCGGGCTTCACGCGTTTGAACGAGGCATCGAGGATTTGCATCATATGACGATCACGGCTTTTGCCGGATTTACCACCAAAGACAACGCCAATCAGGCGAACGCCGCGACGCTCCACCGAGGCGACAAGGTTAAAGCCCGATGCGTTAATGTAGCCGGTCTTGATGCCGTCAGTGCCGGTGTAGGCAGATAGTAACCGGTTGTGATTTTTGAATTTATGACCTTTCCAGCGAAAACTCTTGGCGCTGAAGAAATCATAGAATTGCGGAAAATCACGCCGCATTGCAACGGCAAGGCGGGCCATATCGCGGGCCGTGGATTTTTGCTGGCTATGTGGCAGGCCAGATGCGTTGCGAAACGTCGTGCGCGACATGCCAAGCGCCCGCGCCTTTCGGGTCATGCGTTTACCGAACGCACGCTCAGTGCCGGACAGATGCTCGGCTATGGCGGTGGCAACATCATTCGCAGATTTGGTGACGAGCGCGTAGATCGCGTCCTCGACAGTGATCGTCTGGCCGGGTTTCAAATACAGCTTTGAGGGCGAGCGACCGGCTGCAATTTTTGATACTTTCATCTTGCTGTTCATCTTGATGCGCCCCGAGGACAGCTCTTCAAACAGCAGATATAAGGTCATGATCTTGGTTAGGGAGGCGGGGTAGCGGTGGCTATCGGCGCTACGCGAAAACAGAACTTTGCCGCTCTGCTCTTCGATGACGATAGCCGCATATTTTGCGGCATTTGCCGGCTGAATAGACGCACCAACGAGCATTAGGGCGATAATCACCAAGGAATATCGAATAAAGCCACGAAACGTGGGTTGTTTTTGATGCTGCATT
This sequence comes from Bacteroidota bacterium, assembly GCA_009936825.1. Next base: position 5,746 of record JAACDV010000041.1, read on the forward strand.
TCGGACGCTGGACAGGCGGTTAAATGCAACGCTCAGAACTCCGTGACGCAGGAAAAAAGTATTGGTAGCGATTAGAATCAGAATAACGCATTTAACGTTTCTTTCAACAATATCTCGGCATGATTAAGGCGGTTATTGGGCATTATCAGCCCATTCTATCACCAAGTCTTTCCGTGTTTTGTATTTTGTTAAGATTTTTCAATTTATTTTGAGCAGATCGACTTTTTTTTTAATTTTTTCCAGTTTAGCCCTTATCACAGCAAGATTAATGCCAATATCAAGAGGTGCAGGAAACGCGATTTACAATACTGGTTTTAGGCGCAGATTCGCGTCGTTAAAACATTCTGAAGGTTGATTTAAAGGGTAAATTTTTGAACAATCACTGACGGACATGTCCATGCCATAATTGGTGTTGAAACTGGTGAATACTGGGTAACTGATCAAGTGTACGGTAAAGATGAGAGACAGAGAAATTGACTGCGGGCAATAATGACAATGGTGACGGTCAAGAGGGTGATCAGGGCGGGCGCGGCGGACAGTCGCAATTGGTTCTTGATAGCCGCACAAAGACTAAAAAGCCGTCAATGTACAAAGTGTTGATGATTAACGATGACTACACGCCAATGGAATTTGTGGTGCATGTGTTGCAACAATTCTTCAATTTGTCGAACAGTCATGCAAACACTGTTATGCTGAATGTCCATCGGCGAGGAGTAGGGGTGTGTGGCATCTACAGCTACGAGACTGCCGAGGCAAAGGCCACCAAGGTTATGGAATATGCGCGGCAAAACGAACATCCGCTGCAATTACAACTAGAGAAGGAATAGGGTAATGCTGTCCAGAGAGCTTGAAGAGACCTTACGGCGGGCGATGAGCGATGCGACCGCGCGGACGCATGAATTTGCCACGTTGGAACATCTATTGCTGGCATTGACTGAGGATAGTGATGCACTTGAAGTGTTGTCAGCCTGCAAGGTCAATATCGAAGAATTGCGGTTGCGCCTCCACGACTATATTGAAACCGAATTGACCGGCATTGTCAGCCGCAGCGAAAATCTGGATGTCCAGCCGACATCAAGCTTTCAGCGCGTGATCCAACGCGCAATCATCCATACCCAATCATCGGGCCGCGAGATGGCAACGGGGGCAAATGTTCTCGTCTCGATCTTCTCCGAGCGCGAGAGCCATGCTGTGTGGTTCCTCAAGTCGATGAACATGACGCGCCTTGATGCGGTCTCATATATCAGTCACGGCAGCGAAGGTGATATCGCCAAGGGCACCGAGGATAAAGCTGAAGCTGAAACGAATACGGGCGAAGGTAGTGATCCGCTCAGCCAATATGCGGTTGATTTGATCTCGAAAGCCGCTGCAGGCAGAATTGACCCGCTTATTGGCCGTGACCGCGAGCTTGACCGGACGATTCAGGTGCT
>JAACDV010000255.1 GCA_009936825.1 Bacteroidota bacterium
CAGAAGCGCATCTTCAAAAGGGTAGCTTGATAGCAGTTCAGCGCCCTTTTCGGTTACCAGAACCTGTTCCTCAAGCTTGACCCCTTCCAGTCCTCCAACTGCGCCGACATAGGCCTCGACACATAACGTCATTCCGGGCTCAAAAACACCCGAATAACCATGTTCTGCCACATCTTCGGGATAGCGCACGCATGGATATTCATCGCAAAGACCAACACCGTGCGCCAAAACTCCATAACGAAGGGCGCGGTATTTTTCGGGAAGCCGATGCGCCTTCATTGTCATTTCGGCAAAGCTCATCCCGGGTTCAATCAGCCCGATGTTCGTGATCACATGATCATAGGCAACCCGGTAAAGTTCACGCTGTTCCGGCGTTGGCGCAACGTCCCCTACAATCCAGCTTCGCGAAATATCACAGCAATAGCCATAGGTGCCGATAAGATCGGTATCAAATGCCATCATGTCTCCCGCCGCCATGATCCGCGGGCCGGATTCCTGAAACCACGGGTTGGTGCGCGGGCCCGATGACAGAATTCGCGTTTCAATCCATTCGCCGCCGCGGTTGATATTACCGGCATGAAGCGCCGCCCACATTTCATTCTCACAGACCCCTGGCCGCATTTGTGAGCGCATTTCCTCAACCGCCCTTTCGCCGGCGCGGATGGCGCAGCACATGGCACGAATTTCATTGTCGTTCTTGATGGAACGCGCATGTTCGCTCAACATCTGACCTTCCAGAACATCCACGCCCTTGGCGGTCAATTTGGCAAATCCGATATGCTCAATCTTATCCACTGCGAGGCGCCGGTTATTGCCGCCGTGCTGGCGCATCGTCTCGATCACCTCATCGGCAAAAATGTTGGCGGCATCTTCGGTTTTATCGCCGGTTTCAAAATAAAAGAAACTGGCACCATGACGGACTTCGCCAATCAGGGGCAGATGCGCCGAAAGATGCTCGCAATTATGAAAATCCCATAGGATGATTTTGCCCTCCGGAGGAACAAAACAGGCGCGCGCGGCATTATGTGCAATCCATAGCTGCATGTTCGTTGTGTCGGTGGCATAGCGAATATTCAGCGGGTCAAACAACAGCAGGTCAGCGCAGTCATGCTGCCTAATCTGGTCCTGCAAGCGCGCTAGGCGATATTCTCGTAAAGCCGGCATATCAGGAGCTTCAATTCCGGCTGCCTTCCATTCGGCAAAGGCAAGATCGGTCGGACCGATTTCTACACGATCATTATCGGCGGGCGTTAAATCGGCTTTCAAATGCGCAAAACGACTAGGATCAATCTTACGATTCGACCCCAGAAATTTCTTTTCCATCACAACCTCCTATTCAGACGCACCCGCCGCCGACATAGGGTGTTCACGAAATTAGATGTTCAAATTAACCAGAACGCGACCCCGCACCTGCCCATCCAGAATTTTCCGGCCATATACCGGAACTTCAGCAAGGCTGATTTCCTCGGTCAGACTGTCTAGAACGTCACGCGGCAATTCCTTGGCCAACGCGTTCCAGATATCAATCCGCAGCGGTATCGGGCACATCACCGAATCGATGCCAAACACATTCACCCCGCGAAGCAGAAAAGGAATAATACTGGCATTCATCATCGCGCCAGCAGTGTTTCCAAGCGCGGCAACACCCGAACCATATTTCAACTGCTTAATCACCCGCGCCAGAATTTGGCCACCAACACAATCAACACACCCACCCCAGATGGCTGATTCCATCACCTTACCCGGATCATCCAGCATTTCATCGCGGCCGATAATACGGCTGGCCCCAAGACCAACCAGATAATCCGCAATTTCACTGCGGCCCGTCATTGCCGCAACCTGATAGCCGCGCCGGGCCAGCAAAACGGTGGCAATAGATCCAACACCACCGCCAGCACCAGTGACCAGAATCTCGCCATCAGCGGGACTCATACCGCCTGACTCCAACTGCATAATCGCCTGCATCGCGGTAAAACCAGCGGTGCCAATAGCCTGTGCCTCACGCGTGGTCATTCCCTGTGGAACCTGTATCAGCCAGTCAGCCTTTTCATTGGCGCGTTCGGCATAGCCGCCCCAGCGGGTCTCTCCACCGCGAAAGCCGCCCATAATCACCTTATCACCCGGATTGAAACGCGGATCGCGACTGTTGATTACCTCTCCGGCAAAATCAACGCCCGGAACATGCGGATATGTACGCACAAGACCGCCAAGCCCGTTCAGGCACAGGCCATCCTTATAGTTTAGCGTGGAATATTCAACGGCGATATCAACCTCACCATCATCCGGAAGTCGTGAGGTATCGATGTCCTGAACTGATGCCGAGACAGATTCGTCTTCGGCCTGATCGACAATTAGCGCTTTGATCATCTGTGATACTCTCGTTATTAATACGGTCATCAAGTGTGGGAGGGCCGCTGTTAAATCAGCCTGCCAGAGAGAACAGAAAAGGAAAAGAGATGTTTCGCGAACTGACACCGCCTGCCGCATATCAGGAACTAGCCGAGAAGAGTGATGGGGTGCTGGTTGATTGTCGTTCACCGGCGGAATGGTATTTTACCGGCACCCCTGATTTATCAGGGCTTGGCAAGAATGTTGTTCTTGCCGCCATTGCCAGCGAAAGCGGGCAGATGAACCCGCAATTTATTGACAAGATAAAGTCGGTCGCCTCGAACGAGACCCCTATTTACATCATGTGCCGCGTGGGCGGACGTTCAGCAAATGCCTGCCAGATTCTGGCGGCGGAGGGCTTTTCCGATCTGGTCAATGTGATCGAAGGTTTTGAAGGGCAGCCAAACGCCGCAGGGCATCGCAACAGCGTTGAAGGCTGGAAATTCCACAATTTGCCATGGCGTCAAAATTAGGCTCAAAGCACGCTATCATCGCCTGTTACAGGCTCAGGATTCAGCGATTATCGGAGTTAAGTTTTATTTTTCGACTTGCGACATATTAAACCGATTATAATCCGGATTCATTTTAGCGGCAGTAAACTGGCGTCGTGATGGAGCTTGACCGATTTTTTAATGTTAGCCAATCGCTGTTACGGGATAAATTTGTGCTCGGCTATTCTGGCCATGTGTCTGAAGACATTCTGCAGGAGGTTGGAAACAAGCTTCGCGAACGTCTGGAGAACCACGCTTGCAATAGCGCTCAGTCTCGCAATGTGTTCTCAATCTTTGTTGAACTGATGCAAAATATCATCAGATATGGTGTCGATGGCCCTAAAATTGGACCCAAATTTGAACCAGATTTTGACCCCATACCTGATCCGAAGGGGGATAGAAGAGATGGCAAAAACCCACTTTTCGAGGATGTTCCACCCTTTGGTATCATTATGGTGTCTGAAAGCGATGGTATGATGAGCGTTATTGCCGGAAATTACATTGCCACGGACGAAGGTGAAACTCACATGCTGGCGGATAAAGTAGCGATGCTGCAATCAAAAACACCGCAAGATCTGCGCGAAATGTACCGCGCGCAACTTCGCAACACCCCCGATAAAAAATCTAAAGGCGCCAGTCTCGGACTGATCGAAATTGCTCGTAAATCTACTCTGCCCATTGCTTGTGAAATGACACCTATGCCTGACGGGCTGACATTTTTCACGATCAAAGCCACTGTATAGGGAGCGGTGATGACTGGTTTGAAACTCGAAGCAACAAAGCGAACTCCAGCCATTGATCTGGACACTACCAGGGGACGGTTGGTGCTTATGGGCGAATCCTATCCTGAAGATGTTGCCGGCTTTTATGCCCCTTTGACCTCTGCCCTTAACACCTATCTGGAAAACGGCGCTAACGCATTAGCAACGGAAATCAAACTGACATATTTCAATTCCAGTTCGGCGCGGGCACTTCGTGATTTACTGGAACAGCTGGACAGTGCGGCGGCGCGCGGAACGGCTATCTCCGTCGATTGGTTCTGTGATCCGGATGATGATATCACTCAGGAATTTGCGAAAGACATTGCCGCTGATATCAGCCACGCAAATGTATCAATCCAAGATTTGGATGCCACGTGACTGTCAGGATATAGCCGAAATGGATTCACAATAAATAGCATCGTGGGCCCTTGCTAAGCGAGGCCAGTCCGAGGACTTAATTCACAGGATGAAAAACCATGCAACCAGCTTATACTCGCATCTATAAACGCACCTTCAAGGCCGCCACTGATGTAGCTGCGTTCATGGATGCGGTAGAAATTATCGAATCACGAATAACCGCAGTCGATGTCAAATACCGGCTTTATCACTGCGTTGAAGACCCGTTGGTGGTGTTCGAAGTTTGGGAGTATCCCAACGAAGACGCAATGAAATGGGTGCAAGCGTCAATGGAGGGCGCCACCGTAGTGCCGCGCCGGTTTTCAATCGAAACCGAAATTTACACCGCCAGCGTTCAGGCCGCGATCAATCTGGAAGAATAGCGGAGCCCGCAACACCGCTCTCATATCAAGCGGGCCCCATCTCACGCGGGTTCCATCTCAAGCGGGCCCGATCTCACGCGTGATGATTCGGTTTGAATGCCACCACAGCAACATCATCGCGCCGGTCCTCGCGCCCCTGCCAATTTTTCAAAATCCGCCCCGCCGCCCGAATCAACTTGCCCGGATCATTGCCATTAACCGCCGCCAGCCCTTCTTGGAAGCGTCGCGTTCCCAGAGCTCGCTTCGTTCTATCGCCCACCTGTGTTAACAGCCCATCTGTTGTCAAAACAAAGGCATTATCCGCCATGACCAGCGGGGTGGCCGACAATTCCAGAGGCGCATCATACATTTGATACCCGAGTGTCACCCGCGCGCCGCGATGGCGGGTGACACCGCCATGAACCGCCACCTCAAACAGATCAATCGACGCGCCGGAAAATTCCAACAAATCCTTGCTTCGATCAAGGCGTACCACCGCGCAGTCCAGACCATCATTACCCGGATTTTGCGGCGTAATACCGAGCTGGCGGCAAACGCCGTCATGGATCAACTGCAAAACATGCGCAGCAGGTATGGCGGCATCTGATACGGCGATCTGATCGACAACTGACGTTACGATCAACGTCATAAATGCCCCCGGGACACCGTGTCCGGTGCAGTCAAAGAACACCAGATAATCAACCTTACCGATGGTCTTGACCAGATAGAAATCACCGCCAACAAGGTCCTTTGGCTGCCAAATGGCATCCGCCTTGCCAAGGTGGCAATCAAGCATAGCGCCCGGCGCCAACAGGACGCGTTGAATAGAGCTGGCATAAGTGACGGAATCACCCAGATTGCGGTTGGTCTCGGCAAGCTGACGCTCCTTTTCCTTAATCTTGCTTACATCAACACCAACGCCGCGATAGCCCTTGAAATTACCCTCATCATCAAACAACGGCACACCGCTGATGCTGACATGGGTGCTTATGCCACTGCTATTGTTGATCTGATATTCAAAACCGCGAAATTCCCGTCGTGCCTTCAGATCGGCGATATGCGATGCAAACATATCCGTTACCCTATCATTGGCAGCAAATTTCTGTCGCGTCTTGCCAATCACATCATCTGGAGAAAGGCCGGTAATCGAATAAAACTGGTCCGAAATAAATGTCAGGCGCAGCGTGTGGTCCATCTCAAAGAACCAGTCTCCGGAAACTTCGGCAAGATCACGGAATCTTTTTTCACTATTGGCAAGCTGTGCTTGCGAGCGATCAAGACGACGGAAAAACAGCCTTGCCGCTGCAACCAGCGAGTTATAAGCCTGCACAATAGCGCCAATTTCATCATGCCTGTAAAGCGCAGCACGAACCGGGTTTTGCGGCGTCGAGGCCAGCATGGCCGCGCGCAAATCTTCAAGCGGGAAGAGAACAGTGCGCCGGAAGCTGAGCATCAACGTTGTGAAAATAATCGATGAGAGAAGAATGACAAAGCCGGCAAAAATAGCCGTCTCACGCCAGATCGACGCGCGAAGAACAGCATCGTCAATCCGCAAAGCAAAGGTCAGACTGGGGGCATTACCAAGCGGCACATCAATAAACCTGTCATTGCCAATAGCGCCAATCTCATCGCACCCGGGGCTGGGCCAAGCGGTGATCAGGCTGTCCTCACGCAACACCTCAACACAAGTTATATAATTCAAACCGGAAAACTCCTTCAGCACGCGCTGAACAGCTGCATTATCATTTTTGGCAAGCACGTCAGCAGCCAGCGGGGCCAGCGCACTAGCCTGCCCGTTTAATTCCGCCGCCACCCGGTTCGTGGCGATCGCATCAAGATAAAGATAAAAAGTGAGTGTTGCAGCACTGGCGTAAACCACTGCTGCCAGAGTGCATATCGCCAGCAACTTGGTAAAAAGCCCTGACCTAGCCAACCTGCTTACCACAGGGCCATCTTTGGAAAGGCTTTTTTTTGCGGGAGCCATATCAATTAACGCAGCTCGCCGATGGCTTTTGTAAAAGACTGGTGCGGGTTAACCATCACATCAATGATCCAGCCAACCGGCAATGCCAAAAACAATACCAAAATCAATACAGGAAACCCCGTCAGCAGACATTGTAAATGTAGATTTATCTTCCAACACATATTCGGATTTTATGGCAGTTAAGGAACTAAGACCAACATCCTGTTTGGAGCTAGAATATTGGACCGGAATATCGAGCAAAAATGTTGTTCCAAATAGGGGTTAAATCTTGGCGTACTCCCTAATCGTACCTATATGGCTTTAATCCCGCGTTAACAACTTTCCGAAAATCCCATGCTCTTGCGTCAAAATTATTCGAAAAACACCCCTTTTGTCAGGCGTGCTGGACTCAAAAAGCTTGCTGCGGCTCTGCTGCTGATGCTTGCGACATTGATGATGCCGATAACAGCTGCGAAGGCCGATCAACGCGATCCCCGATTGGATGTTTTGTTCGACGCGTTGCAGCGGACTGCCGACTCCCGTGCAGCCAACCAGCTGACAAAGGAAATCTGGGATCGTTGGATTGCCTATGATGATGGCAAGGCCTTTCGGTTGATGCAGAATGGTATTGGCTTGATGAATAAAGGGGAGCTCAACAATGCTGAAAAAATCTTCAGTCAAATTGTCACCAGCTACCCTGATTATGCCGAAGCATGGAATAAACGCGCGACGGTGCGTTTCATGCAAGGTGATGAATCTGGGTCACGCCGCGATATCGCGCGTGTGATTGATCTTGAACCCCGTCATTTTGGCGCGCTCACCGGGCTTGGGATGATCCATATTCGATCGGGCGATTTGCAGGCAGCGCTCCAATCATATGAGGCGGCAATCCATTTCAATCCGCATCTGGTTTACGCAAAACAGATGATTTACGAGCTGGCAACAAAGCTCAAAGGCCAATCTCTATAGAAGATGTCTTTGGCGAATGCCGGGCAGTTTACTAGCGCGTTTTTGGGCCAATTTAGATCCGGCTAATGCAAAGTGGAATTGACTTTATCTACATCGTACCTAGAGTGAGCGTTTATTTAGCCTCGCCTCGGTAGTCGGCCTTGACCCTTATTCTTGAAACACCTCGAACCGATATTCACCGCTGCCCCGAATGTGGCGCGCAATGTGCTGTGGAAAAATCAGCGCTGAGTGCGGCGGCAAATGCCGGGCAATCAGTGCAGATCGCTTGCCATAAATGCGATGAAGTTTTCCGCCCCGGGAAGGATACTAAACCCCAGCATGATACGGGCAGGGTTGAAAAAGATACGGGCAGCAACTGTGCTGATTCCCCCGCAAAAGCCGATCAAAATTCTAAGAGGGCGGCAAACGCCAGTATTGATAATGAATTTCGGGGCCGCGTCGGACCACTGATCGGCTCATGTCCGAAATGCCGGAATCACTTTTCCGTACCGCCTATGCCAGCCCAAGATATTATGATCGAATGCCCGCATTGCAAAAGTGTGATGACACCGGATTCCGTCGGCAGGCTGAATGCGCGCAGCGAAATTCTAGCCAGCAGGCTGACCACTACGCCGCCGCCCAAAAAACGCATGAGTCTATTTTTCAAGCTGATCATCGGCATGTTTCTGGCAGGATCGCTGATGGCTGGTGTGCTGGCTGGTGCGCTTTTCGAAATAACACCAAAGGCCAGCAATTTTGCCGGGCTTGGTAACCTGGTTGCTGGCGATACGCCGCGCGTCGTTGTGAGCGAGACAATGTTTCACCAAATTACCGATGATGGCGCGCCGATCATCATGGTGTCTGTAACTCTCTCAAACCTAGGAACCGGTGATGGCGCGCCCGACAAAATTTCTGTCGCGCTTTTCGATATTGACGGAAAATTGATTGTAAATCGGGTGATTGCATCACGCCCCTTACCCATGATTCCGGGCGAGACGCGGGCATTCGTAGCCCGCTTTGCCGCGCCTGATCGCCCTGTCTACAACGTCGAAGCTAACCTGACGCTTCGCTAATCCGGGACCCTAATCTCGGGTGCTAATCTCGGATTCTAATCTCGGGGCGGCACAACCTCATAACCCGGCTCTTCGGGCTCATCGTCATAGATTTCAGCCGGAAAACCCGAGGCAACAATATCAAGACCTGTAGCCTCTTCAAGACGGCGAATAATATTTGGCGACCATTCGCGGGGCCCGAATTTCTCTGCGCCATCCTTAAAAATCTCGATCAGCTTTGGTGCAATTTCCAGCGGCACGCCGGCCCGGTCAGCCAAGTCCTGAAACAGACTAATATCCTTAATCACCAAATCCATGGTGAAATTAATATCGCGGCTGCCGTTCAGAATGACCTGGCTTTCGGTTTCATGAACAAATGAATTGCCCGATGAAATACGGATCGCCTCATAGGTTGTGTTCAAATCCAACCCGCTTGCCTTACATGTCACCAGCGCCTCGCTCAATGTAACCAGATTGGCGGTGGCCAGATAGTTGGTCATCACCTTTAATTTTGAAGCCGTTCCCAACGGACCAGTATGCAGAACGCGGCGCCCCAGCACCGTCAAAACCGGCAGCATTCTTTCAAACACCGGACGATCACATCCGGCAAAAATGGCGATATTGCCCGTGGCCGCACGGTGACACCCCCCCGATACGGGACAATCAACTGCTGCAGCGCCTTTAGCTGTAACCATCGCCCCGAGCCGGACAACCTCCGCCTCGTCTGTGGTGCTCATCTCGGCCCAGATTTTACCGCCAGAAAGTCCCGCTAGAATGCCGTCCTCAGCCTCCATAACCGCAGCACTCGCCGCCGGTGATGGCAGGCAGGTGATCATGATATCACAGGCCTCAGCCATAGCTTTTGGGCTGTCTCCCCATGCGGCGCCAGCTTCTATAAACGGCGCCGCTACATCACGATCAAGGTCGCGAACCACCAGATCAATATTATTGCGAAGCAGACTACCAGCAAGCTTTCCGCCAACATTGCCAAGCCCGATAAAGCCAACTTTGACCATGATAAATCCCCCCATTGCCCTTATCGGGCTGTTTGCCCACGAATCTTTGTCCGCGGATTTTTGCACTATTAGAGAGGAATTTGAACAGTGCCACGCGGGAAAATGCAAACAGAATTTACATCAGCATCTGTGATAGAAACGCAGGTTAGATCGTTGCGACGCGAATGGAATTGGTTGTTCCAGCAACACCAAAAGGCATCCCAGCGACAATGACTATATGCGCACCGGGCCGGGCTATCTTACGCTCACGAATCTCATCCATACCCTCGGCAATCGCAGCTTCAAAATCTTCGCTGATGGTGCTTGCCGCGGTCTGGGTTCCCCACAAAATTGCCAACCTTCGGCGCACTGCCAGAAACGGCGATAACACCATAATAGCATTGGCCGGGCGTTCGCGGGCAATCCGCACTGCGGTGTTCCCCGAAGTTGAAAAAGCCACAATTAATTCGGCGCGGATGGTTTCGGCCAGTGCCACGCTGGCCAGTGCCACCGCGTGATACAAGCTGGGCTCAGTGGGCAGCTTTGGCGGTGCTGTTTCGGGGTGCGTGCTGATATGAATTTCGGCAGAAGCGATAATCCGCGCCATCATTTTTACCGCATCCAGCGGATAATCACCAATCGCCGTTTCAGCCGACAGCATCACCCCATCGGTGCCGTCAAACACCGCACCGGCAACGTCGGATGCCTCAGCGCGTGTCGGGGTCGGGCTATTAATCATCGATTCCAGCATTTGGGTTGCCACCACAACCGGCTTTCCGACCATGCGGCATTCGGCGATAATTCGTTTCTGCCAGCTAGGGACAATTTCCGGCGGTAGTTCGACCCCAAGATCGCCGCGCGCCACCATAACACCATCCGCCGCAGCAACAATATTTGCCAGATCCTTTAGCGCCGATGGCTTTTCAATCTTCGCCATCAAAGCAGCCCGGTCACCCATAACAGCGCGTGCTTCCAGAACATCACTAGCGCGTTGAACAAAAGATAGCGCCACCCAGTCAACGCCAGCATCAAGGGCAAAATCAAGGTCGGCGTAATCCTTTTCAGTCAGGGGCGTGCTGTCCAAAACAAGATCGGGAAGGTTGACACCTTTGCGACTGCTGAGCGCCCCGCCAACGATAATCTCGGCCTCAAAATGATCATTGGCAATTCGCACCACCTTAACCACCAGCCGGCCATCATCAATCAACAGGCGTGCGCCGGGTTGAAGAGCGGCAAAAATTTCAGGATGCGGAAGACCAACACGAACAGCATCACCAATGTCCGGCGACTGATCAAAAATCAACGTCTGACCGGCAACCAGAATGGTGCCGTCAGTCACCAACCCGATCCGGTGCTTTGGGCCCTGCATATCGGCCAGAATACAGGTAGGCCTGCCGGTTTCATCTTCCAGTGCGCGAATCGCCTTAATGCGTTCGCCTTGCTCGGCCTGCGTTCCGTGCGAAAAATTCAGCCGGAAAACATCAACGCCAGCATCAAAAAGCGCGCGTAACATCGCCGGCTCACTGCTGGCACCACCTAGCGTAGCAACAATTTACGTAGCGCGTTGATGTATAGATACAGTCATGAGGACATCCTGAAGCCGCTTCTGCCAACTGGCGAGGGGAATTAATCGTCGATACCTTAAGTTAATCAACTTGAATTATTTATTTTTAATAGCACAGGATATGACATTCAGCTTATTTTTTTGTTTCAAACATCAACCACCGCGCCTATCAAATGGGGGGCCTCAACGGGCGGGCCTTAATAGGGGGCAGCACCTGCCGTTGATCGAACATGTCTTCATTCATCACAATTTTTGGCGCCGCCTTCATGCTGGGTATGATTTTCAACGCCGCGCCCGGGGCAATTTTTGCCGAGACCATCCGGCGCAGCGTCAATGGCGGGTTTCGTGAAGCGCTAGAGGTGCAGTTTGGCTCGCTGGTCGGCGATGCGACATGGGCAATCCTTGGTCTTGCCGGCGTTGGCATTTTACTTCAATCCGAATTTCTGAAAGTTCCTGTTGGCATCGGCGGGGCGGGCTATCTGGCTTGGCTGGCATGGGATTCCTGGCAGGCCAGTGATATCAGACCCGCCAGCACTCCGGCCACCGTCAACATCACAAACACAGGTAGCGCCTTACGGTCCGGGATGATTCTATCGCTGTCCAACCCACAAAATGTCGCCTATTGGGCTGCGCTCGGCAGTGCCTTTGGCGCGCTGGGGATCAGTGCTCCGACGGGGGGTGATTACGCGGTCTTTTTTACCGGTTTTATGGTGTCATCAATTCTGTGGTGTTTTGTCTGCGCCGGTGCGGTTCACCATTTGTTTAGCGGGCGCGGTGATACTTGGCGGATTTGGACCTACCGCATCTGCGCGCTGGCATTTGTGTATCTGGCAATTGGCACTGCCTACGAGACTATATCGCTGATCGGCTAGCGGTTAATCCTCGGCGCGCGTAGTCCAGTATTCCTCACCATAATCGTGGAAAATTTCTTCACCGGATTTAATCGCACAATCAGCGTAGAACCGCAGAAACCGGTTATCCTCATCATCAACTTCCCATTTGGCATTGGCATTGGCGCTGTGGTTGTAGAGCATGCCGTACCCCATCACGACCAGATAGTCACCCGGATCATCCGGGCTGGTAAACAGATAATCATTCAGGCGGTTCACCTCCTGAAGATCATCATCATCAATGACAATATAGGGCGCGCGCTCAAGCGTATCACCAGCCGCCAGATCTTGCGTTGCGAAAACGCCTAGACCATGAATGGGGGACACCCCAACCCTTATCTTCATTCTTATTCTCCAAAATCATCATCATCAAATCTGCACCCGGTTACACCCGGTTACATCTAAAGCAGGCTAAATTCTTGTAACGCAAGTGGCAGGTTCTCTTTTTCAAGATGGGTTTTAGCCGAAACTACCGATCTTTGTCAGCCGCACCGTCAGC
>JAACDV010000256.1 GCA_009936825.1 Bacteroidota bacterium
CCCGGCGTCAAGATCGCCTCGACTGTTCATATCAGGGAAGAAAGGAGAACATGGAGATCTCCTGGAATAAAGATTCCGGGCGGGCGTTATTTTGCCTATGACGCCTATTCTGGAACCTCGATGGCGGCGCCGGTTGTTTCTGGCGCGGCGGCGGTTATTAAATCGGCCTCTCCCACCCTGACGGCAAAGCAGGTTGTCGACATCCTGCTGCGAACCGCGACCGATCTTGGTGATCCCGGAGTTGATAATGTTTATGGCCGCGGTCTTCTTAATTTGGAAAAGGCGTTAAACCCCATCGGGTCTGTAACTGCGGCCTCGGCCCGCGGCAATGCAATGCCAGATGCCTTTGCCCGCGATACGCGTCTCAGTTTTTCATCTGCATTCGGAAATACTGCATCAACCAAGCGGCTGCTCTTTGGCGCGTTTGATGAATATAAGCGGGTCTATAATTACCGCGCACCAATGCTGGAAAAACGCCTTGATGGGCCGTCACTAGACAATGTCCTTGCCCTGAATTCTTCTCTCAATAATGTCATGCAGGACGCGGTGGTTTCCCCTAAAGACGGCAATAGCGTGGGGTTCCAACGGTCGAGCAATCCGATTAGCCCGCTTGGCGACGGCACGATGGTCACCTTTAAGGGTAATTTTGGCGGCATTCAGGGTCATCTCGATGTGGCTCATAGTGCGCACCGCAAATCATCAACACTCTCTCCGGCTTCGGCTTTTATTAGGGATAAGACCAGCAGCGGTTTTGTTAACAAAAATGCACCTGCGTCAGCTCTGCTTACATCGGTCCTTGGATATCTGGCTCCCGAAATGCGCGATATGGTTGGCGGCGCTACCAGGTTAAAGCTTGCCCAGAACCTTTCGGCGGGACCGTTTTTTAATCAGGGGCTGGTAGACGGGTCTAGCGCGCGCACTGAGAAATATCCGGTTCAGGATTTTGGCACCGAAATGATTTTGCAAGGTGAACAGCGCCATCTTCGACTTCGCTTTGGACAGATCAATGAGCGTGACCATTTTCTGGGTAGCAAGCCTGAGGGCGGCTATGCGCTTGATGGTGCCACAAAAAGCAGATATCTGCGGTTTGATGCTCAGACCAAAATCAGCCCGCGGATAGGGGTTGGCGTTGATGTTGTGCATCTTCGCAGCAACATTGATTTCAAGCATGATGAATTTGTTCGCGACATGAAGCTGCGATCACAAGCGGTTGGTGCCCATGTGTCGGTTACTGATACAATAGAGGTTGGTGACCGGTTGACGCTGCAAGTGTTTCAGCCGTTGACGGTTACGAAGGGCCAGTTGCATCAGACCAGCGTCAACGGATATACCGCTGCCGGAGGGTACCGCCCCGCCGATCATCATATTGATCTGTCTGTTCGCAAACGGCACACCGCCGCACAGCTTGTATATCAACGTCCTATCATGCCGGGTGTCAGCGCGTTTGCTGCTGCCGCACATCACCGTCATTGGGGTAATATGGCATACCAGAATAACAATCTGATGATGGCTGGCGTGTCGATCAAGTACTGATAGGCCGCAAATACTGATAGGCCGCAAATATTTTTCATCCTAAACATGCTTTTCATCCTAAACATGCACGGCATGGAGTGGCCGTATGCGGCATCTTCGCCCATATCTATATGAGGCTCGGATGCTTATATGAGGGTGGTAGGAAAAAAACCCCTTCGGGTATATGCAGGCTCACTGGACATATGTCATAACAGATGGACGCTCATGACATTACCGATCAAATCATCACCAGGAAAGCCGCCAACCATGACCGTTATTCGGCGCGGGCTGGCACAGCGCTGTCCGGCCTGTGGTGATGGACAGGTTCTCTCGGGGTATCTGACCCTTCGCCCGAACTGTTTATCCTGCGGAATTGATCTGTCACAGATCAGCGCCGATGACGGTCCGGCGTGGGCAACGCTACTTGTTGTCGGGCATTTAA
The DNA here is from genome assembly GCA_009936825.1 of Bacteroidota bacterium. The sequence goes on from JAACDV010000256.1 coordinate 1,955, forward strand.
TTGCCCCGGCGATGGTATATGTTGGCCGTGAGGAATCGATACCTATCTGGGCCGCAATCTTGTCGTTGACCGCTGCCACATTGTTGGCGGTTTGGTGGGTGTTGCCGCGCGCAAAGGGGCTATTTATCGCCCTGATCTGGGCAACGGGCGCGACCGGTGAGGATATCGATATTAAGGCCGCAAAAGATGCGCAGCCCAAGCCGCCAGAAAAGCAAAAAGACGCGTAAAAATAAGCGCTCGGCGGCCACCCTTAAAAAAACCATCAATTTTTTATTCTGTGATGAAAAAATATTTGATTTTTTCATTCAATACGCGCAACGATTTTGTGGGGGAGAAATCATGTGCTGATAAAGCTGAACAAAAAAGACGTCGATAATAAACGCATCGATAATAGTCTCGCAGATGATAGTCTCGTCGATGAGGGGGGAGGCGCCAAGCCAAACGCTGGCGACGGCTTGTCCAGAGGCCCCTCTTCTTCCCAAAACCTTTCGGGCCAAAACCGTCTAGGCCAAAACCTTTCGGGCCAAAATATTCCGGGCAGGCGGCGTTCTTCACACGGGGCGCCGGATGCTGGTCCTTTGCGATCTTCGGGGGCGATGGGCGCGGACATCCGGGCGTTGCGCCGGTCCCGCAACTGGACGTTAAGTGATCTTGGCGATCATCTGGACCGATCTGTTGGCTGGCTGTCGCAGGTTGAAAGGGGTGTGTCCGAACCGGCCCTTGCCGATATTCGCCATATTGCCGCGCTGTTTGATCTTCCTGTCAGCTTTTTTTTCAGCCAGAGCCCCGATACCCCTGAGGGGGGTTACATTGTCCGGGCCGAAAGCCGCCGCGCGATGAGCGATGAGGGCAAGGGGCTGGTTGAAAGCCTGTTATCGCCCGATCTTGGCGGGGCTTTTGAGATTGTTCATTCGGTTTTTGCTGCCGGAGCGCGGTGCCCACAACCCTTTGTGCGTCCCACCGAAGAGGCGGGGTATGTCATCGACGGTACGCTGACGCTGATCATCGATGATCAGGTTTTCAATTTAAACAAGGGCGACAGTTTTAGGTTTTCCGGCGAGATGGTCTCTTGGGTTAATAACGGCGACGTTCCGGCCGTGTTGATCTGGGTGATTGCCCCGCCCGTTTATTAAGCAGTGAGATCAGAGGCATAAGCATCATAGTAAGAGAGATAGCGTGATGGATGAAGCAGCGATAAAAAATCAGGAATCGAAGGCTACGGCGAAATTGCCCGCGGCAGCTCGTGTTGTGGTGATTGGCGGCGGTGCGGTTGGCGCATCGATCTTATATCATCTTGCCGAAAAGGGCTGGAACGATGCGGTATTGTTGGAAAAGAACGAGCTGACATCCGGGTCGACATGGCACGCTGCTGGAAATTGCCCGAACTTTGTCGGGTCATGGACAATGATGAAAATTCAGTCCTATTCAACCAGCCTCTATCGCAAGCTGGGTGATCTTGTCGATTACCCGATGAACTATCATGTCACCGGTGCTATCCGTCTGGCGCATTCCCGCCAGCGTATGGAAGAGTTCAGGCATGTTGAACGTATGGGCCGCCAGATGGGTGTTGAATTCACCGAAATGTCGCCTTCCGAAATGCAGGATATTCATCCATTTCTGGAAACGCATGATCTTCATGGCGGGCAGTGGGACCCTTTTGATGGTGATATTGACCCCGCGCAATTGACGCAAGCACTAGCAAAAGGTGCGCGCGACATGGGTGCCAAAATCATCCGTTTTTGTCCGGTCACGGGGGCTCGCCGTGACCATGATGAATGGCTATTGAGCACGCCGGAAGGGGAAATTCGTTGTGAATATTTGGTGAACGCAGCGGGGTATCGGGCCAATGAGGTTGGCAAGATGTTTGGCCGTGATGTGCCTTGCGTTTCCTTGGCGCATCAATATCTTGTTTCCGAGGGCATTAGTGAACTTGCGGAGCGCACCGAAAAGGTACCGCTGCTTCGTGACCCTGACAGCTCTTATTATCTTCGTCAGGAAAAAGATGGCCTTTTGCTGGGGCCGTATGAAAAGAATTGCCGGGCGCATTGGACCGACGCAAATGATCCGATGCCTGATGACTTTTCCTTTCAGCTCTATTCCGACGATCTGGAACGCCTGGAATGGTATATTGAGGATGCCTGCGCACGGGTGCCGATTTTGGGAACTGCGGGGATCACCCGTGTGGTCAATGGCCCGATCCCTTATACGCCTGACGGGCTGCCGCTGATTGGCCAGATGCCGGGCGTACCGAACGCTTTTGAGGCTTGTGTCTTTACTTTTGGCATTGTGCAGGCAGGCGGTGCTGGCAAACTGATGGCTGAAATTATCGTTGAGGGCGAGTCTGAAACGGATAGCTGGGCCGTTGATCCGCGCCGGTTCACCGATCACGTTGATCCTGCCTATACCAAGGCCAAGGCCAGTGAGACATATAGCCATGAATATGCCACGCATTTTCCGGGTATTCAGTGGCCTGCGGGACGTCGGGCGAAAACCTCTCCTTTATATGACACGCTGGCAGAGGCCGGGGCGTCTTTTGGATCTTACGGCGGGTGGGAGCGCGCTGACTGGTTTGCGGGCAATGCAGCGGCGGGGGATGACCGGCCAGTTGACAGTTATGACAGGCAGCCTTGGTTTGATGCTGTTGGTGCTGAATGCCGCCATGTGGCCGAACATGTCGGGGTACTGGAATTAACTGGATTCTCGCGTTTTCATCTTGAGGGCGCTGGTTCGGCAGACTGGCTTAGAGGGCTTATCACCGGCGGTCTGCCAAAGATAGGCCGGATCGGGCTTATTTATTTTGCCTCGGAAAAGGGTAAAATTCTAACTGAGATGACAGCGACACGCCTCGGCGATGATGAATTCCTTCTTATGAGTGGTGCCGGGGCTTATTGGCATGACCGTGATCTTCTCGATTTTGCCCTCCCCGATGATGGGTCTATCAGCATCACCGATGTCACCAGAGAAATGGCAACGCTTCTTGTCACCGGACCGAAATCGGTCGCCCTGATGGCTGACCTTACTGGCGGCGCGGTAGATCATGCCAGTTTCCCGTGGCTGACATTTCGTAAGATGCGAATTGGTGGTTTGGATGTGACCGCTATCCGGGTGTCCTTTGCGGGTGAGGCTGGATGGGAATTGCACTGTCCAATGGCTGATATCAAAACGCTGTATGACGCGGTTTGGACAGCGGGCAGCGCCCATCAGATTGGCAGGTTTGGGATGTTGGCACTTGATTCCATGCGACTCGAAAAAGGCTATCGGTCTTGGAAGTCCGACCTGACCTCGGATTATACAATGTTGGAAAGTGGCCTTGGGCGCTGGGTGAATCTGGGCAAAGAAGCCTTTGTCGGTAAAGCGGCCCTGGAGCGCGAACATCAGGCCGGGCCAAGCCATAGTTTTGTTACGCTGACGCTGGATGATCCACTCGCCGATGGGCAATCTGATAATGCGCCATTCGGTGAGGCCGTCTATCTCAGCACAGTGCTGATTGATGACAAGGATGCAGGTCTGGTGGTGTCCGCCGGATATGGGCACCGCGTCGGCAAATCAATCGCCATGGCGGTGATTGACAGCAAAGCACTTGAAACTATCCACAGCAATGGCGGCGCTATGAGCGTCGATGTTCTTGGCCGAATGCGTCCTGCACATCTTGTTGCGGGCGGGGTTCTCTATGATCCGGAAAATGCAAGGATGAAGGTTTAAAATCATGAATGTGCCTACAAAAGCCCGTGCGGTAATTATTGGTGGCGGTGTTATCGGGTGTTCGATTGCCTATCATCTTGGCAAGCTTGGCTGGAAGGATGTGGTTCTTCTTGAGCGCAAGCAATTCACCTGCGGTACGACATGGCATGCTGCCGGTCTGATCGCCCAGCTTCGTGCCTCACAAAATATGACGCGGCTTGCTAAATATTCTCAAGAGCTCTATTTCGGGCTGGAAGCTGAAACCGGTGTTGCCACGGGAATTAAGCGGAATGGCTCGATGACTGTTGCGCTGACGGGTGAGCGGATGGAAGAGCTTCGCCGCCTCGCCACGATGGCCCGGGCCTTCGGTGTTGAGATTGATGAGATTACGCCGTCCGAAATTGAATCCAACTATCCGGGCCTGAAAGTCGATGATGCGGTCGGCGGTGTCTGGCTGCCGAAAGACGGGCAGGCTGATCCGGTGAATATCACTCAGGCGCTGGCTAAGGGCGCGCGCAATTACGGCGTCAAAATTATCCAAGGCGTGAAAGTAACCGACATTCACCAGACCGACGGTCGTGTCACCGGTGTGATGACCGATCAGGGGCCGGTTGAGGCTGATTTTGTGGTCAATGCTGGCGGCATGTGGGCGCGTGAAATTGGTGCCAAAGCGGGGGTGACAGTCCCGCTTCATGCGTGCGAGCATTTCTATATCGTCACCGAAGGCATTGCCGGATTGAAATCAAATTTGCCGGTCCTTCGGGTGCCTGATGAATGTGCCTATTACAAGGAAGATGCAGGCAAGATTCTTCTGGGCGCGTTTGAACCTAATTCAAAGCCATGGGGAATGGATGGCATCCCCGAAGATTTTGAATTTGACTCCTTGCCCGAAGATTTTGACCATTTTGAACCTATTCTGGAACGCGCGGTTGACCGTTTGCCGGTGCTGGCAACGGCGGGCATCCAGACCTTTTTCAATGGTCCGGAGAGCTTTACTCCTGATGATCGCTATATTCTGGGAGAGGCGCCTGAGCTGCAAAATTTCTTCGTTGCTGCCGGGTTTAACTCGGTTGGCATCCAATCGGCTGGCGGGGCTGGAATGGTGCTTGCTGAATGGATGGATACCGGCAATGCGCCGATGGATCTGTGGGATGTTGATATCCGCCGGATGCAGCCGTTTCAGGCTAATCGCAGCTATCTTCGTACCCGTGTCTCGGAAACGCTGGGCCTTCTCTACGCCGATCATTTTCCCTACCGGCAGGTTGAAACGGCGCGCGATGTTCGCCAATCCCCCCTTCATGACCGGCTAAAGGCTGGCGGTGCCTGTTTTGGTGAGATCAGCGGCTGGGAGCGGGCTAACTGGTTCTTGCCAAAAGCTGAACTGGATGCCGGAAAGCTGCCCGAATATCACTATAGCTGGAAACGGCAGAACTGGTTTGAATACAGCGCTGATGAGCATCTGGCCATCCGCCAGAAAGTCGGAATGTTTGATCTGTCCAGCTTTGGTAAAATCCGTGTTGTGGGCCGCGACGCCGAGGCCGTTCTTCAACGTATTGCAGCCAATAATATTGCCGTTCCGGATGGCAAGATTGTCTATACACAGTTTTTGAACGAAGCCGGGCGCATCGAGGCTGATGTAACCGTAACACGCATGTCCAGCGATGAGTTTCTGGTGGTTACTCCTGCGGCAACGGTGCGGCGTGACCTGCATTGGATCAATGGTCATATTCCAGATGGTGCGCATTGTTTTGCAATTGATGTGACGGTGTCAGAGGCAGTACTGGCGGTGATGGGGCCAGAGGCGCGTGATTTCCTGCAACCGCTAATTCCGCAAAGTCTGGCAAATGACGATTTTGCTTTTGGTACCACCCAGCAAATTGAAATCGGATATGGAATTGCCCGTGCGCACCGGGTTACCTATGTAGGTGAGCTGGGCTGGGAGCTTTATGTCTCCAGCGATATGGCCAATCACGTTTTTGATACGCTGATGCGCAGAGCTCAGGATCACCGGCTGCGGCTTTGCGGTCGGCATGCGCTGGATAGCTGTCGCATTGAAAAAGCCTTTCGCCATTTTGGCCATGATATTTCCAACGAAGAGCATGTTCTGGAAGCCGGACTTGGCTTTGCTGTCAAAGAGCGTGAGGAGGGCCGCTTTGGTGCCATTATTGGCGCGGATGCGGTGAAGGCCAAACGCAATGACGGGCTTAACCAGCGCTTAATGCAATTCCGGCTGACCGATCCTGATCCTCTGCTTTATCACAATGAGGCGATCCTGCGGGATGGCGAAATTGTGGGGTATCTCACCAGCGGAAATTATGGCCATCATCTTGGTGGAGCCATTGGTCTTGGCTATGTGAAATGTCGTGAGGATGGCGAAACCGCAGAACAACAGCTTCTCTCGGATTACAGCATTGATGTCGCTGGCCAGATCGTGCCTGCCGAGGTCAGTTTCCGAGCCATGTATGACCCCACAGCAGCCCAAGTGCGGCTGTAACAAATCAGGAGAACAGGTATGATTAGAAACTTATTCATGCCAACCACGATGGCTAGTAGAAGATCGGGCGGCCGTGCGGTCCGAAGAATGGAAAGAGCAGCACCCCTTCGCGACGAATTGCGCCCCATCCGGGCAGGTATGTCGGGCGGCACCTATAAGCCGCTTGATGAAGCTGGGGTTCGGGCGATTGATCAAGCCGTTTATCAGATCCTAGAAGAGATTGGCCTTAGCCAGGCGCCCGAAACTGGTGTCGCCTACATGACGGCAGCCGGTGCCATTGCCGGAGATGACGGGCGGATGCGCTTTCCGCGCGCACTGGTTGATGACATGCTGGCAAAGGCGGCGCGGAATATTACGCTGCATGGCCAAGACCCGAAACATGACTTGCTGTTATCAGGATCACGCGTACATTTTGGCACTGCCGGTGCTGCGGTTCATGTCGTCGATGTGGAAGGAAACAAGTACCGCGAATCCCATCTTGCCGATATTTATGACGCCGCACGAATTGTCGATAAAATGGACAATATACATTTCTTCCAACGCCCGATGGTGCCGCGCGATATTGCCGATCCCGCAGCATTGGACCTGAACACGCTTTATGCCTGTGTTAAGGGGACCAGCAAACATGTAGGCACCAGCTTTACCGAGGCACCTTTTGTTGGCACCTGTATTTCGATGCTGCATGAAATTGCTGGCGGTGAAGCGAAATGGCGTGAACGTCCGTTTGTTTCCAACAGCAACTGTTTTGTCGTGCCGCCACTGCGCTTTGCTACGGAATCCTGCATGGTGATGGAAGAGGTGGTTAAGGCCGGAATGCCGGTTCTACTTTTGTCTGCCGGTCAGGCCGGGGCAACGGCACCAGCGGCGATTGCCGGTGCGGTGGCGCAGGCAGTCTCAGAAGTGATCGCCGGTATTATCTATGTTAATTCGATGGCGCCCGGGCACCCGTGCATCGTTGGCACTTGGCCGTTTGTCTCTGATCTTCGCACCGGTGCAATGTCCGGCGGATCGGGGGAGCAGGGGCTGTTGTCATCGGCCTGCTCGCAAATGTTGCAGCATTATAATCTGCCAGCCGGGTCGGCCTCTGGAATGGCCGATTCGAAAATGCCTGATGCGCAATCAGGCTATGAAAAGGGCAGCACGCTGGTGATGGCCGGCCTATCAGGGTTGAACATGGTTTATGAAGCGGCGGGAATGCATGCATCACTTCTGGGATTTTGTCTGGAAAGCCTGATCATTGATAATGACATGATCGGTCAGTGCCTGCGCTGTGTTCGCGGTATTGAGGTGAATGAAGCGACCATCGGCATTGATGTGATGAAAGATGTATGCATTGACGGGCCCGGGCATTATCTTGGTCATGCGCAGACCATTGGTTTAATGCAGACCGAATATGTCTATCCGTCTCTGGCCGATAGATCCAGTCCGAAGGAATGGGAAGAGCTTGGCAGGCCGAATCTTGTGGCAGAGGCGGTCAAGCGCAAGAACCAGATTCTGGCTGAAACCGCGCCTCAACATATCTCGCCCCAGATTGACGCACACTTGCGCGACAATTATGACATTCGCCTTGCTTGAACAGGCCTCGTTCTGCGGCATATTGTCATAAATCAATCATAAGTCGCGGCGAGCTTTGCGCTATGGTATCATGGAATCTTGCCGGTTTCCGCTGATCTAAAAACAGACCTACAAGGCAGTTCTGTAGGTATAGGTGAAGATATGTATAACGCCCCAGTTGACGATATGAAATTTGTGCTTGGTAATCTTGTTGGTCTTGACGAGGTGGCGACGCTGAACGGCTTGGATATAGTTTCCAAAGACCTTGTTGATGCTGTTCTGGATGAGGCAGGCAAGCTGGCCGGAGATGTTATTGCGCCGCTTAATCATGATGGCGATAAGGTTGGCTCAACGCGCAACGCTGATGGCAGTGTGACAACGCCGCCCGGGTTTATCAACGCGTGGAAGGCCATGTCCGAAGGCGGCTGGATTGGGCTGAACGCATCGCCTGATCATGGCGGTATGGGCTTGCCGCAATGCGTCAGCGCGGCGGTCAATGAGATGTGGAATAGTGCTAATTTGGGGTTTGCACTGTGCCAGCTATTGACCCAAGGTGCTATTCACGCGCTGGAAATGGTTGGCGATGATGACCAAAAATCAACCTATCTGCCGCGGATGAATTCAGGCGAATGGTCGGGAACAATGAACCTCACCGAGCCGCAGGCAGGCACCGATCTTGCCGCTATCCGGACCACCGCTACGCCGGATGGCTCGCACTACCGAATTCGGGGGCAAAAAATCTACATTACTTATGGCGAACATGATATGAGCGAGAATATCGTTCATCTGGTACTGGCGCGTCTTCCTGATGCGCCTGCCGGGGTGAAGGGTATTTCGCTGTTTATCGTGCCGAAATATCTGATCAATGACGACGGTAGCCTTGGCGCGCGCAATGATGTTCATTGTCTTTCGATTGAAAAGAAACTCGGCATTAAATCTTCGCCGACCGCGGTTCTGCAATATGGCGGGAATGACGGGGCGATTGGCTATCTGTTGGGCGAGGAAAACCGCGGCCTTGACTGCATGTTCCTCATGATGAACAGCGCCCGTTTTGATGTTGGCTTGCAGGGTCTTGCTATTTCTGAGCGCGCCTATCAACAGGCAGTTGGCTATGCGCGTGATCGTGTTCAAGGAACGCCGCTGGAGGGAGAAAAAGGCCAGTCCATCATTCATCATCCCGATGTGCTACGGCTATTAACGACCATGCGCGGCGAGATTGAGGCGATGCGGGCGTTGCTGTTGGTTGGCGGTCTATGTCTTGATAAGGCTGAACATCTTGCCGGCGAGGATGCTGTATTCTGGCAGGAACGCGCCAATTTGCTGATCCCGGTGATTAAGGGCTGGATGACTGAAAAATCGTTGCAGCTAACCTCTGATGCCGTTCAGGTTCATGGCGGCATGGGCTTTATTGAGGAAACAGGGGCGGCGCAACATTACCGTGATGCCCGTATCCTTCCCATTTATGAGGGCACTACCGCTATTCAGGCGAATGATCTGATTTTCCGCAAAACGCTGCGCGATGGCGGTGCGGCGGTGCGCCAATTGATGGCTGATATTCGCTGTGACATGGACGCGATTAAACCTAGTGGCAACAGCAATGTTGGTGCAGTTCTGGCGGCCTGTGATACGGCAGAATCGGCGCTAGATACGGTTTTGGCACGGGCTAATTCACCGCGTGATGCGGCGGCGTCCGGATCTGATTTCCTGATGCTGTTGGGTTATTTGACTGGCGGTTGGCAATTGGCGCGCGCCGCCGCCGCCGCCAGCAAGAATTTGGCCGCAGGTGAGGGCGATCCTGAATTCATGAAAGCCAAAGCGGCGACCGCCAGTGCCTATATGGCCTATAGTCTGCCAGAAGTATCAAAGCTTGCAGCCAAAATCACCGACGGTCCTGAAGCGCTTTTCGAAATGAACCCAGCCTGGCTGTAACAGCTCGAACCCTAGCCGTTAGGTCTGGTTAGTTCCGGATGGCCGCCCCGTCATCTAGCATGCTGGTAATGCGCGCATATGTTTGCGGCGTTTTGGCCAGATTGATGAAAGCGCGGCGTTCACGGGCGTAAAGATCATGCTCATCGGCCTCGCCTCCATCGCCGGTACCGCGCAGCATCACCCCGGCGATTTCCATCGCGACGGTTTTGTCATGTGGCATAAAATCACCTCGGTTGACGCCGTCCTGCATAAATTTATCCATTTTTTCACGCAGCGCCGGGTCGGCCAGCTTTGCCACCTGCAAATCTTGAACGCGATAGCCATCTTGCATCGCGCCCAGCATTTCAATGGCTTTTGTCAGCAGGCGGTCACGGTTCATTACGGTTTCATCGCGTCCGTCCAGAAAATACTGCATCCGCGCCGAAATCTGTGGCGATGATCCGGTAGCGCCATAGCCGATATTCATCCAAGTCTGCCATGCAGCATCGTCCCAACTGTCTTTGGCGGCGTGCCAGCGGAAATAGGTGTCCTTAATTCCGCCGCCGCCCGGAACCACGCCGACGCCCGCTTCAACCAGCCCCAGGACGCAATTTGTGTGGACGACCAGCTTGTCACAATGTGCCAACACTTCATAGCCGCCGCCAGCCGCCAGACCTGAAGGCGCGCCAACCACCGGAACCGGCGTGTTTTTCAGCTTGAATACGGCATCTTGAAACCGCTTTAGGAACGCGTCTATTCCATCCCAATCAGCAGCTTCAATCAGCGCGCGAAACGCGTTCAGGTCAACGCCGGCAGAAAAATGCTGGGCGTCATTATGAATGATAATACCGGCGCCATGATCTTCGGCTGCCGCAGCAACAATCTGCATAGATTCGTCGGTCAGCGCGTTGGCTTTTGAATGAAACTCAACAAGCCGCAAATCACCCTCCAGCGCGAATAGGCTGGCAGCGTTATTGCTGGTGATCGGCGTTAATGTCTGGCGGGTCATATGAAACCGCATGACGCCTTCGGGAAGGGCAACGGGGGCATAAATATCGCCTGCATTTCGGACGTTCAGCGTGCCATCCATCACTGTATAGAAAGCCGCATCCGATTCCAGTGCAGGTGGCGGTGTCAGTCCAACCTCATTCAAAAGCGCGTGCATTCGCGCCACGCCAATGGCGTCAATCATCTCAAACGGGCCGCGCTGCCAGTTAAAACCAAGCTTCATCGCGTCATCAATATCCTGCGGCGAAGAGGTAACATCAGGGATCAGACTGGCAGAATAGGCCAGAATGCGGGCCAGCGTACGCCGCGAAAATTCTGCACAGGCATCATTACCATCCAGAATTTCCAACAAGGGCTCGCGCCGATTAGCTGACGCATCTGCTGCACGCGCTGCCGAATCTGGAATTTGCGAGGTAGCGGGGCGCCAGTCAGCCAGCGTTCCGCTTGCCCCGTTCAGCGGGCGTGCCAACGGCCTGCCGTCTTCATCCTTCATGTAAAAACCGCCGCGACCCTTATTTCCGGTAAACCCGTCCGCAATCATCGCCGTGATCATTTCATTCTCGCCGCCAACCGCGTGAAACGCATCATTCTCTGGCAGGATTGAGCGCAGTGAGGCAACCACATCAACCATCAGATCAATGCCAATCAGATCATAAAGTCCGAAAACACCTGTTTTGGGAATACCCATCGGGCGGCCCATCAGCGCGTCGGCCTGTTCAACGGTCAGCCCGCACCGCACTGCTTCATCAATGCCAACCTGAAGCGCAAATACCCCAACACGGTTGCCAAGAAAGCCCGGCGTATCGGCGCAGCGCACGACACCTTTGCCAAGAACCCGGTCATTAAAATCGGCCAACCTGTCAATCACGTCATCGCGCGTTTCGGTCCCGCGAACAAGCTCCAGCAATCGCATATAGCGCACCGGATTAAAGTAATGGGTAATCGCAAATCGGGCTCGAAATGCGGATGGCATATCTTCAACCAGCAGGCTGATTGGAATGGTCGACGTGTTAGAGGTGATGATACAATGCGCTCCAACAGTGGCATCCAGCCGCTTATAAAGCGCCTTTTTAATGTCCAGACGTTCAACGACGGCTTCGATGATCCAGTCGCAAGTAGCAAGCTGATCGAAATCATCTTCGATATTACCGGTGCTAATGCGCGCTGCATTTTTTTTATGCATGAATTGCGGCGGGTCAGATGCCAGCAACCAGTCAATAGCCATTTTAGCAGGCGATTTATCGCCGCTATTGCGCGCGGGAAGATCAAACAGCATGACATCATGTCCGGCGTTGGCAATCTGGGCAGCGATACCGCTGCCCATTGTTCCGGCGCCAATCACGGCAATGCGCGTGAACCCCATATCGCTCATGGTGCTATCATTCATAGCTTGTCTCCTGCTAAGCGTCTCGCGTTTAACGTGTCAAAAATGTTAAAATTGCGGAATTGACTTCAAGGGGAAGTTCCGATGGTAAAAAATGCCCGGCGCGCTCAAACATCTGTAGTTCTGCACCTTTAATCGAAGCTGCCATCTGTTTGCCGAACTTTGCCGGGGTCATTTTGTCGTGCGCTGCAATCAGGCACAAGGCTGGTTGGGTGACGCTGGCGGCGGCATCGCCGCCATCCACATAGGCGTTGCAGGCAACCAGATCAGCATGCAATGCCGCATCATCATTAAGGGCCATTACGCGGCGCCCATATCCAAGGTGTGAGTGGCCCGGCATGTTATTATCAAACTTATGTGCGGGCGGGCCATGCCCCCAACTGGTCATCATTCCAAACGCCTTGGTAGGGGCGGATTTCGACATCTCAACCAGCATATCATTTACCGGAATGGCCAATGCGCCGGCAATCAATGCTAGGCGCTGAACGCGTCCGGGGTAGCGCGCCGCCGCATCTAGGGCGACAAGAACGCCTTGCGAATGCCCTGCCAGTATTGCTTCTTCCACTCCCAGACTATCCAGCAGGTCGATCAGCCAATCGGTTTGCGCGGTAATGCTGGTAAGCGGGGTGCCGCCAGACAGGCCGTGGCCCGGAAAATCAGGGGCTAGAACGGCAAAGCCGCGATGCGCGAAAAACCGGCTCTGCTGAATCCATGTCAGATGGCACTGGCCGCTGCCATGAAGGAAGGCCAGCACCTTGCCGTTATGAGCTGAATGTTGTTCGGCAAAATCCAGCCCGCCGGTGGCAATATGGATGCTTGCACCATTCAAATCATGCTTCATCACCGTCTCCGTTGCTGATCTACGCGCTTATTTGGTAACCTTGGCAGCGGCTCGAAGCCCCATTTTGAAATCTGTTTTTATATCTTCGATATCTTCTAATCCAACCGACAGCCGGATCATATCATCCGTCAGCCCGCCTTCGATCATCGCCTCGGCAGAAATGTGCGAATGCGTAGTGCTTGCCGGATGAATGACCAACGTTTTGGCATCGCCCACATTGGCAAGGTGCGACGCAAGCTCAACCGCTTCGATAAAGGCTTTGCCAGCGTCACGCCCGCCCTTCAGCCCAAAGGCAATGATTGAACCCGCCCCTTTTGGCAGCATCCGCTTGACCAGCTCATGACTGGGGTGGGACGGCAATGTTGGATGCTTAACCCATGCCACCGCGTCATGATTGGTCAGAAATTCCAGCATCGCTGCGGTGTTGTCCATATGGCGTTGCATCCGCAGGGGCAGTGTTTCCAACCCCTGAAGAATATGAAAGGCGTTCGTTGGCGCCATTGACGGTCCGAAATTATACATCCCCTCGGCGCGGAATTTTGCGGTAAAGGCGGCGGGGCCAAATTCCTCATGGAAATTGATTGAGTTCATCGCGTAATGGGGACCGGCAATCGTTGGAAATTTATCGTCCTTGCCCCAGTCAAAATTACCGCCATCAACAACAGCGCCACCGATGGCAATACCGTGGCCGCCCATCCATTTGGTGAGCGAATGGATCAGAATATTGGCCCCCAGCGCGATCGGCTTTAACAACCAAGGGGTGTTGAAAGTACAATCTAACATCAGCGGAACATGCGCCTTTGCGGCAATTTGCGCCACCGCAGCAACATCCATGACGTCTAGTCCGGGATTGCCGATTACCTCCCCAAAAATGATTTTTGTATTGGGCTGGATAGCATTTTCAATGGCATCCAGATCGTCAGGCGCGACAAAGGTGGTGTTAATACCAAAACGCGGCAGGGTATTTTCCAAAAGATTGATGTTGGCACCATACATACGCGATGAGGCAACGATGTGATCGCCGGATGAGCAAATCGTCATAATCGCCGTGGATAACGCCGCCATCCCTGATGCCGTAGCGGTGGCGGCAACTCCGCCATCCAGCGCGGCAACGCGAGCTTCGAGAACGGCGACCGTCGGATTAGATATCCGCGTGTAGAGATGCCCGCCAAGCTCCATGTTGTAAAGCGCGGCCGCGTGGTCGGTATCGCGAAACACATATGAAGTTGTTTGGTGAATGGGGACCGCGCGCGATCCATGCTGAGCATCCGGCACCTGACCTGCATGTAGACTTAATGTATCGAATTTATAGTCGTCACTCATGGGATGCCGTCCAAATTTGTTTGATGACCAACTCTAAATGTTGCCAAGCCCTATTTGTTGCAAGAGTGGCTGGTGCAAGTCAATAAAATCGGCCTCTTCTTACTAGCTCAGGTGGGGTGAAATATCGCCACACCATTCTCAATCTCGCGGCTCATGTCACCAAGGGTTACCAGATGGTTCAGATGCGCGCGCGCCTCGCAACTGGCAAAGTATACTTCATGGTCGGTCAACTCCATCACAAACAGCCGTGACATAGCATCTGCGGTGCTGAGCGCGGCTTTCGCATCACGAAGCTGGTTCAGGCGCATATCATGATGGTCGATCAACTGGCGCGCGCGGCGGGCGCCGTCAAAATAATGCCAGTCATGCCCGCAGATGATACGCCAATCCGGGCTCAAATCATCAACGCCGCTAAGATAGGTGTAATAATGTGCCAGAACATCGGCATTCGGATCGCGAAGGCCGACCGAGATATTGGGTGAGATCCGGCCAAGCAGGAAATCAACCGCGATATAAATTTGGCGCTGGCTATCGTACAGCCCAAGATGCCCGGGAGCATGGCCTGCATCAAATCGAACCTGCCATTCACCGCTTTTGCTGGTAAAGCGGTGATCATGAGCAATCAATCGGGCTTCGGGAAAATCACCTACCAGCTGGCGGTAATAGTTGCCGATACTGGATGTGCGGGTGATCAGCTCATCGGCAAGGCCGAAATTGGCATAGGTCCCAGCCGCAATATCAGAAAAGCTTTCCGCGCTTTGCGCCAACGCCCAGCGCGCCATATCGTGTTCGATCTCGCCAATATAAATTGGCGCACCCGTGCGCACCGCCAAAGCTCCGGCATAGCCGATATGATCAGCATGATGGTGCGAGACGATAATTCCGGCAATTGGCGCTTGCGCCTCGAGCTGCGGTAGAATTGCGTCCCACTGTGCGGCCATTTGCTTGCTGTTAATTCCGCAATCAATCAGCATCCAGCCATCATTGGTATCAAGTGCAAAAAGGTTGATATGGTTCAGACGGAAAGGAAGGTCGAATTTATACCACAGCAGATCATCGGCAATTTTGACAATCTCGCCGGCTTCGGGTGTGGGAATATCAAGATGGTGTAACGGGTCAGATTTCACGGCAGCTACCATATTTTTTTGGGAAAGAGAGGTGCTAGGAAAAATTAGCGCCTTCGCACGTTCCTACCATACCTTGAAATCCGGTTTGTCGCCATGCTTCGTAAAGAACAATTGAAACGGCGTTTGACAGGTTCAAGCTGCGATTACCTGCCAGCATGGGAAGGTTGATTTTGAAGGCTTCTTCAAACCGGTCATGAATGCTGGTTGGCAGGCCGGTTGTCTCGGCCCCGAACAGCAAAGCATCGCCGGGCAAAAAACGCACAGAATCATATCGCTGGGCGGCAAATTTAGTAACAGCGAAAAGGCGGGGATGATCAATCTGGTCAAGGCAGGCATCCAGCGTTTCATGCTGTTGGACACGCGCCATGTCGTGATAATCCAACCCGGCCCGCCGACAGGATTTTTCATCCAGCGTGAACCCCAGCGGTTGTATCAGGTGCAAATTGGCCCCGCTATTGGCGCAAAGCCGAATGATATTGCCGGTATTGGGTGGAATTTGCGGGGTGTATAGGATGATGTTGAACATGCGCCGACCGGTCATCCGGCCGGTGGTTGGTCGGCTTCGGGGGTGGCGGCCTTAAACGCCGGAAGATCGCGGCAGGCAGCATCAATGGCCACGAGACGCGGCATATCATTCAGTGCAACACCCCACCGCCGCGCGTTATATAGCTGCGGGATAAGAACACAATCGGCAAGGCCGGGGGAATCCCCATGCAGAAAACGCCCCGTTGCCGGATGATCGGCCATCACTTCTACTGCGCGCAGCCCTTTACCAATGAAATGCTGCATCCATATTTTTTTATCCTCATCATTGCCGTCAAAGGCGGCGGCATGGTGGGCGACAACACTGGGATTACAGATCGGGTGAATTTCCATCGAGATGGCATGGGCAATAGCGCGAAGCCTAGCAGCTTCGCCCGCAACCGATGGTATTAATGCTGGTGTGGGGGTGCGCGCTTCCAGATACTCGATAATCGCCAGTGATTGCGTCATCATCATGCCGTCAATTTCCAGCGCAGGAACGAACCCTTGCGGGTTACGCGCCACATGTTCATCGCTTTTATGTGAGCCGTCGGTCAGGCTGACTGCAACCGTCTCAAAGCTGATACCTTTCAGATTCAGGGCTATCCGCACACGATAGCTCGCCGAAGACCGCCAGAAATTATATAAAACTGCTTCAGCCATACTTATCTCCCAAAATTCCCTTAATCTGCTTAGATTGCGTGGGTAAGCTTTTCAACAGTTTGATCAATGCGGCCAAAGATACTGGCACCGTCATCATCATGCATCTCGATGCAAACACGGTCACCAAAAACCATGAAGGGCGTCGTCGGCTTGCCGTTATTGATTGTTTCGACCATACGGATTTCGGCCAGACAGGAATAGCCCTTGCCGCCATCTGCGACCGGCTTGCCCGGGCTGCCATCGGCATCACGGTTTGAAATGGTGCCGGACCCGATGATTGCGCCAGCCCGCAAATTGCGCGATTTCACCGCATGTGAGACCAGCTGGCCAAGGCTAAAGGTGGCATCGATGCCTGCATTGGCACGGCCCAACGGCGCTCCGTTTAGATCAACCTTCATCACCCGGTGCAAAACCGTGTTCTGCCACGCATCACCTAACTCATCCGGAGTTACCGCGACTGGCGAGAAAGCCGTCGATGGCTTTGACTGAAAAAATCCAAACCCCTTATTCAGTTCCGCCGGAATTAGATTGCGCAGCGAGACGTCATTAACCAGCATAAGAAGCTTGATATGCTCGCCAGCTTTCTCGGCACTGGTTCCCATCGGCACATCATCGGTAATCACTGCAATTTCAGCCTCCATATCAATGCCCCAGCCTTGGCTGGCTTCGCCTGATTTCCCCGGCGGACAGCTTTCAATTGGGAGGCAAATTGGGGCGTGCGGCGGCATAAAATCATCCGACCCGCCTTGATACATCAACGGGTCAGTCCAGAAACTATCGGGCATCTCGGCGCCGCGTGCACGCCGAACCAACGCCACATGATTGACATAGGCGGATCCGTCGGCCCATTGATAGGCACGGGGAAGCGGCGAATGCGCGGCTTGTTGATCGAACGGCGCGCCGGTGGTCGGATCTGCCTCCAATGCAGCGAATAATTCTTCCAACTTTGGGGAGACGGCATTCCAGTCATCTAGGGCCGCTTGCAATGTTGGGGCGAGGGTGTCGGCGGCTATAAACCGGGACAAATCGCGTGATACTACCACCAGCTTTCCATCTCGGCTTGCGTCATTCAATGTGGCTAGTTTCATGCCTGTATCCTTTGCATTTTCGTCTTTTGTAAGAACAAACTTGAGAGGCAGGTAATTATTAAGGTGTGCCGTCGAAGCGCTTTTCCAGCCCCGCCCAACACTCAATATAGTCGGTTTGAAGCGCGGCAGTTTCGGCTGCAAATTTACTCACCTGCTGCGGGAATCGCGTCTCAAACATAAAGGCCATCGTGTTGGTCAGCTTGACCGGTTTAAGATCAGCTTTTGTGGCTTTTTCAAAAGCGTCACCGTCGGGCCCATGCGCCAGCATCATGTTATGCAGGCTGGCGCCGCCGGGAATAAACCCTTCTTCCTTTGCATCATACTGACCGCTGATTAATCCCATAAATTCCGACATGATGTTGCGATGATACCATGGCGGACGGAAGGTGTTTTCCGCCACCAACCAGCGCTCAGGAAAGATCACAAAATCGATATTGGCCGTTCCCTCTGTCTCGGAAGGGGCGGTCAAAACGGTGAAGATTGACGGGTCGGGGTGATCAAAACTGACCGCGCCCACTGGCGAAAAGGTCGATAAATCATAGCTGCATGGTGCGTAATTTCCATGCCAGGCCACGACATCCAGCGGCGAATGACCCAATTGGGTTGTATGGAACCCACCGCACCATTTCACCACTAGCTGATGCGGTGTTTCATCCTCTTCAAAGCAGGCTACCGGAGTTTTGAAATCGCGTGGATTTGCCAAACAGTTCGCGCCAATCGGGCCGCGGTCGGGTAGGGTGAATTTTGCACCATAATTCTCGCACACATATCCGCGGGCGAAACCCCCTTCAATGCCGATTTTGGCCATCATCCCGCGCGGTAGCAGCGCGATATGCCCGGGCGGAACATGCATGCGACCCATCTCGGTAAAAATATTCAACGCGCCAACTTCCGGGATAATCAGCATTTCGGCATCGGCGTTCAACAGCACCCGGTCAGTCATGCTGCGCGTGCAGGCATAAAGACTGGCCGCCATACCAACATGCTGACGCGCATCGCCAGTGCTGGTCATTACATGCATACCGTCGATAAAGTCACAATCGCTGGCGGGGCTGGCCAGTGGATCCCAGCGAAACTGACCTAGCGGAAGATCAGTTGCATTGCTGCCGGTGCTAACGTCCGGAGCAGTTTTCCATAACGGCACATCAATCCGGGTAAAACGCCCGCTATGGCGAACCGACGGGCGGATGCGGTACAGCCATGAGCGTTCATTCGTTGACCGCGGCGCTGTAAAGGGTGATCCGCTCAACTGCTCGGCATATAACCCATAGGCGCAGTTCTGCGGTGAATTTCGGCCCTGCGGCAAAGCCCCGGGCAGGGCCTCGGTTTCAAAATCATTGCCAAACCCGGGCATAGTCGCAGCCGCCGCAGATTGACCAAGCGCGGACTGATTTTGCTCAATTAGCTTCGATATTGTCTCGTTGCTCATCGCAGCCCCTCCTGATGTTTATCCTGATAAAATAGGTATATTGACAATCATTTCAAATGCAATGATTGTCAAATGGAATCATCTCATAAAAGGGGTTCAATTCAAAAATGAAGGGGGAATGATATGGGAAAAAATGGGTCCGTGTCGCAATCGGGTGAGAGCTTGCTGTCCCGTGATTTGCCTCTCTATCTTGACCGATTCTTGGCCTACCGGGTGGCACGACTAGCTACAGCCCTAAGCCGTTCATTGGCAGCGCATTATGAAAAGCAGTTCCAGATTTCGGTTGCTGAATGGCGCGTCCTGTTGCATTTAACGCAGCAATCAGAAATTTCCATTCGCGATATTTTTATCAGGGTTGATATGGACCGGGCGCGGGTGACACGCGCGGTTCAAAGGCTGGAAGCGCGCTCCCTTGTCTCAAAAATTGTCAATGCTAGTGATCGCAGGTTGATCCAACTGGCGCTCACAACCGAAGGTGAGAAAATGGCCGGGGAGCTATCGCGCATCGCACACCAGTTTGAAGTGAATTTGCTGCAATCGACGCCGCCAGATACCGGCAATTCCTTGCTGGCCGCTTTTGACGATCTGGAAGCTGTCTTAAATGATCCCAACCTTAAATAAGAGACGAATTCTATTCGAACATAAACAGCCACGCATAGGCAATCACAATGGCTGGCACAGATGAATAGAGCGTTGCTACAATGGCAGCTTTTGGCGCAATGGCTATCGCCGGAAACAGGGCGTCACCGTCATTGCTGATGGCATTTCCGATCTGCGCTGACAGGGGAATGATCCCCGCCAGATACATTGTAGTCACCAGAACTTGCGGACCGCACCCCGGCAAAAACCCCAAAAGAATTGCGATCATCGGGGTGAAAAGAACCCAGCCATCAAACAGTGTTTTCAGATCAAGGCTAAGGTAATAGATCGACAACTCAAAAATCAGATAAGCGACAATCACCCAGACCGTCACAAAATTAGTGTCAGAAATGGTGCGCCGGATAAGTCCGCCGCCCATGGCAAAATGCACATCACCCCGCAAGCCAAAATAGGGGGCAAGGTACATGCTGGCCCCAAGAACGCCGCCAACAACACCGAGCAGCGTTGCCGGTTTATCAAACATCGACGTGGCAAACATCGCATCCACGTCAACCTGAAAGGCAACCAGCCCTGCCAGAATGATTCCCGGAATCAGGATCGCAAGCCACAGCCGGTCAAGTCCGGGAGAAGATGTGTCGGGCTGGCCAGCCGAGATTTTCGTCCTGTTGGCACTATCGGGACTGCGCAGAAAATCGCGCCCGTGAATGAAATTAACAATCCAGCCGCTTAGGGTTCCGACAGTAAAACCAAGAACCACCATTAAAAGACCAGTCATCGGCTCACGCGCAAGCAATAGAAACGCCGCATCGCCCATCGTCGCTGTCAGCGCTGCAACCACTCCGCCAAAAGACAACCTGCCAGTGACATATTGGGTAATCACAATAATTGCGCCACCACAGCCGGGCAATGCACCTAGCGCCGATGCTGCTGGAACCTGCCAAACCGTGTTGCGATTCAACAAGGCGGTGGCATCAATCTTCAATAGCTTTTCAGTACCATAAACAATTAAAAAAGTTGCGGCAACAAACGTGGTGACCTGCAGATAAGCGTCCGAAATGGCGCCAAAAATAATGTCCAGAACTTCGCTATCGGCATTAATCAGAAGCAGCGCTGCAACCAATGCCGGCGCGATGATGGCAGCAAAAGATAACCCCGGATGTATATCTGAGGGTTTGCGCACCTTTCCGGTTTTATTTAAAGGCGCGGCTGTCGATGGTGATGTATTATACTTCATCTCCCATTATTAGCACTACCTAACTTTGATCACAACTCCTAATTTAAGCAGTATCAATTAAGTTATGAATAGGGGGCTGTTTTTTGCAGTGATGCCATTCGGGGATTGCGTGAAGATGGTGTTTTGGGCACAAAATGGATCATGATAGATATTCCTGATCAGATTCTGACCTATACCAAGCCGGTGATTCTTGTGGGTGCCTCGCCAGTCCCGACCGGCGTGCTTTTAGATCGCCTGCCGGATGATTGGCATATCATCGCGGCGGATGGCGGTGCAAATGCGGTTCTGGATGCGGGCCGCAGGCCGGAGCTGGTTATAGGTGACATGGATTCGGCAGCGGCATTGCCGGATAATTTGGCGAAGATGCGGTTGGATGGGCAAGATGACACCGACCTTGAAAAATGCCTACAGCGGATCACTGCTCCCCTAATTATAGGGGCGGGGTTTCTGGAAGGGCGGTTTGATCATGCGCTTGGGGCGATTCATGCGCTCATGATGCTGCGTCATGACCGGCCAGTGATGTTGATTGGCAATCAGGATCTGGTGCTGCGGCTTCAGGGTGATGTGCGTTTATCACTGGATCCTGGAACGCGAATTTCCGTCTGGCCGCTTGGCCGCCAGAAGTTCGCCGCGTCAACGGGATTGAAATGGCCAATCGACGGGATGGAAATGATGCCTGGCAGGCTGGTTGGCACATCCAATGAGGTTAACGCCAGCACTATCGAGATCAGCACGTCGCCGGATGCAAAGGCAGGATCAGTGACGAATGACGGCTACGCTCTGATCCTGCCTATTTTGGCGATGGACACGGTTTTACGACAGCTTGGTTCCGCGAACTAGGTCCGAAAATCAGCCACCCAAAAGCGGTGTGGCCAGCCACAGACATCCGAAAACAGTAATCACCCAGGTTCCGGCGTTGACTTCAGAGGCACGTCCCGCCAGCGTGCAAATCACGCAATGCGCCAGAAATCCGATGGCAATTCCAGCCGCAATGGAAAAGGTCAGCGGCATCAGCACCGCCATCAGCAAAACCGGAACGCTGACGGCCATATCATCCCATTGCAGTTTGGCAAGCGGGGCCAGAAAACCGGCGGCCACAAACACCAGCGCAGGAGCCGTTGCATAGGCCGGGATTGAGGCAAAGAGCGGTTCAAAAAACAGACAGGCGAGGAATAGCGCCGACACGGTCAGCGCGGTCAGGCCTGTACGCCCGCCCGCCCTGATACCGGTTGCACTCTCAAGATAGGTGGTCATGCTCGATGTTCCGAGCAGACTGCCCACAACCGAAGCGCTGGTGTCGGCAACGACGGCGCGATCCAGATTTTTGATACTGCCATCGGTACGGCGCTTGCCAGCGATATCGGCAATTCCGGTCAGCGTTCCGGTGGTGTCAAAGAAATCGAGAAAAAACAGAACGAAGACGGCTGAAAGAAAGGCAAAGCTGGAAAGGGCGGAAAAATCCAGCTCAAAGGCTGCGCTCGCTACCGGCGGCGTTGACGCAAGGCCGCCAAAGTCGCTGATGCCAGTTATCCAGCCAATCGCGCTTAGGCCCAGAATGGTGATCAGAATTCCGCCGCGAACGCCACGTGCCTCCAAACCAGCCATCACCAGAAGCCCGGCTAACGCCAAAAGAAGTTCAGGCTGGCCCAGATCACCAAGCCGCAATAATGTGTCCGGATCATCGGTGACAAGACCCATGCCCTGAAGGCCGATCATCGCCAGAAACAGTCCGATACCGGCAGTAATTCCATATCCCAACGACGCTGGAATGGCACCAATCAACCAACTGCGAAGTCGTGAAAGCGAAAACAGCAGAAATAGAACAGATGCGATAAAAACCGCAGCTAGGGCCTGCTGCCAACTGAAATTCTGACCAAGAACGAGACCATAAGCAAAATACGCGTTAAGGCCCATGCCAGGGGCAACCGCAACCGGCCAACGTGCCCATAATCCCATAATGGCGGTGCCAATCGCGGTCGCCAAAATAGTGGCGACAAAACCGGCGGCAAACGGAATGCCGGCATCCTGCAGAAACATCGGATTTACGGCAATGATGAACGACATCGTAAGAAAAGTGCTGAGTCCGGCCAAAAGTTCCTGCCGGATTGAGCTGTTAGAGTCGCTTAAACCAAAAAATGTGTCTCCAGAAAAACGAGCCAATTTTTTCTCCTAAAGAAATTTTTGTCTGAGAAAGGCGAGGCAACGCGCTTCCTCCTTCCCAGAAAACTGTGTTTCGACGCACGATGCGCTAAATGAATGAATTGATAACGCCTATATTTTGTAAAGAATGTCGCAAGAATTGTCTGTCGTTTTTTCTAGCTAAGTCGTTTTGTCGCAACCATTTTCATCGGACTGATTTGTTAGGGGGCATCGGATTACTTGTCTTTACCAACCATCCTTATATAGTCAGCTGCATTATTTGCGCTGGAATGGCAACGCTGTCCGATCCTATCAGATATGGCCGGTCACCCGGCACTTTGAAACCTGATCGCCAGCTTGCGGGTGCGCCGGTGATTACCGATAAGGTCTCCTATAGCTCTTGTAAGGTCTCCCATAGCGATTTTAGATATTATCGTTGTAGATATTGGGAACTGGCTTGGATTTGAATAAAGGATACAGAAATGAACCTTCAAGGGTGTGACATGGTTGTTTGTAGCCCCGCCTATCAGCCGTTGTTTATCCGAAGCGCGCTGCTGCGGTCCTGCCCTAACTCAATCCGCCCGGAAGGCGTCTGATGCTGTCGGCAATTGCGGCTACGCTCGCAATTGTTGCTCTTGGGCATTTGCTCAAAAGAGTTGATTTTATGCCGGATGGGGTGTGGCAGTCGCTTGCCAGACTTTGCTATTGGGTTCTTTTCCCGGCATTGCTTTTCGAGTTGATGGTATCTGCCGATCTTAATGCCAGCTTTGTGGGGGCGTTCATTTTGGCACTGGCGGCGGGATGTACCTTGATCACACTTTATGCCGTGTTGGCAGCGCGGTTCATTGGACTTGACGGGCCGGCAACCGGGTCATTGATTCAAGGCGCGCTAAGGCATAACGGATTTCTGGTTTTGTCGATCGTTCATGGCGCATTTGGTACTGTCGCCTTACAAATTGGTGCTATTGCCATTGCTTTTCTGGTGCCGGTTTCGAACATAGTTTCGGTGATTGCTTTATTGATTTGCCGCGGGACGCATGATGGAGGCAGCCTGCGCAGTGCGGTGGTGGCAGAGACCGCACGCAACCCGTTGCTAGCATCTATTCTGGTTGGAGGTCTGGTGAATTGGTTTGGCATCCCGGTGCCCGAATTTTTGAACTTAACGGCAGAATTTTTGGGAGCAGGGGCGCTTCCGTTGCTGTTGCTAAGTATTGGCGCATCACTGCAATTTTCAGGCATTCGCGGATATTTTGCACCGATGGGCATTGCCGTTTTGGCCAAGCTGATGATCTTTCCCGCGGTTCTTGTTTCGATCGGTGCCGCGCTGGGCCTTGAGCCGTTGGCACTGGCAGTTCTGGCGGCGGTTGGGGCAGCCCCGACCGCAACCTCCAGCTTTGCCTTGGCTAGCGAGTTGGGCGGCGACACCCGCCTGATGGCCGGAATTATTTCGTCGCAAACACTGATGGGGGCAATATCAATGCCGCTATGGATATGGCTGTCACCCTCACTTTCTAGCTGGGTGAACAGCTTAATACCGTCCTAATTCCAAACTGATTCCATACATGGCCCCAAGCTAAAGGGACCTAGCTGGCGTATTAGAGAACCGCCATCTTGGTGTTGTCATTCACCGGCTGGGGCATCAGCGCATCAAAACTAGCTTCCAGATCAGCCATAGCATCATCGGCGTCAAGAACTTCAACTTCACCGCTGCTTTCCAGAATATCAAGAAGGCGGTCTTCCGGTGTTTCTGTTGATGAATGCAGGACTGTTACAGCAATTACTGCAGCGATGCTGGTCGCTGCCACCTCTTGGGCGGGGGTCCGGGGGATTTGAAACGGAATGACGTGGCATTCCGGCCGATCATTTCGGTCAGTCAGTCGCATGCTGGCGCTCCATTGACGGTGTCGAAGGAAGACGATTTCAGGGGGGTCGTATGGGCAGCTAACGCCGAATCACAATCGGGGCGGGGACCGGATATTGCGGATAAAAACCACCCCTGGGCGCTTGTGCGCGGGCTATCAACACTTAGGTGCAATAACTTATTTTCCATACTATATATAGTTTGGACTGAAAGAGATTCTCTGCAAAGCAAAAAATGAATTACACCCCAAAAAAAGCGTTGATATCACTCTAAACTAGATTATTTTTACAGATCAAATCAAAAAAAAGGGACCAATCTTGGCCCCCTTCTTTGAATTTTACGGGTGAATTTTGCTAGCTAAAGTAAAGCTGCGGCAATCAGCCACCAACACGCCGGACAAAGATTGTTCCGGCCGGTTTATTGTTGACGTTCTGGATAGTGTTTGTCGCCTGACTAAAAATCACCGTTTCCACACCAAAGCTATCAACAACCGCCACGCGGGCCCTTATTTGTTTATTTACCAGCAGTTGCGACAGGGCCAACTGGGTTGAACCAGCGGTTTCAATAACACGCCAGTTACGACCGTCAGTCGATGATTCCCAGCCAATGGACATGCTGGCAATACCGTCCTCGTCGGACACACCTTGCGTGCTGACCAGAATGGTTTCGCCCTCGGTCGGTTTGCCAGTGAGCAGAACTTCACCTTGAACCGGATCATCAACGTTCTTTACGGTCTCAGATGGACTGGTAACCAAAAGCTCTTTGGTGCCGTGGCCATCTATGTAGGAGACAACAGCACGATAGGAATAGCCTACATGCTCTTGTGCCAGTTGCAGAACCTCACCGTTGATATCCGGGAATGCCTGCCATTCGGTTTTGGTGCTTGACCGCTGCCAGATAATACTAAAATTACCAAGGCCGTCTTCATCCGAGATCATGCTGGTATCAACGACCAGCGCATCTTCTTCCATCGCCGCGCCGACAAGTTGTGGTGCGCCGTTCGGTTTATCGTTCACGTTTTGAACGGGACTAGAGGGCGGGCTCATGATGGTTTCAAGGTTGCCCTGCCCATCAACATAGGAAAGTTGCACTCGAAGCTGGCGGTTAACATGGTGCTGACGCGGGGTGAAGGATTGACGAATTTCACCTGACAGGTTGGACCATGCGGCCCCATCATCGGAGATTTGCCACTGAACCTGCATACTGCCGACGCCGTCACCATCCACAACGGATGACGCATCAATGATCAGCGGATCATCTTCGATTGCGATAAACGAGCCAGCGGCAGCACCGCCATCATCGCCGCTTCCTCCCGCGCCGGAATTTCCCGCGCCGGAATTTGATGCCGAAGAGGCCGTTGTCTCGGATGTACCTGTCGCAGAGGTGTCGGTGGTAGCTTGGGCAGTTACTGTTGTGTCTGAAGAAGTAGAGATATCGTTTTGTGCTCCCGACGAAGCTGTTCCCGAAGAAGCAGATTCAGAAGAAGCTGATGTCTCATCTGTGGATGTTGGCAAGCCGCCTGCAAAAGCAGCGGTGCCTGCTGTTAGGACTGACCCAACAATCATATAGGCCCAAAGTCGGCGCATTACCCCTGACCCCCTACTTTAAATAAAAGTCGGCAATTGGATGCCGGACCATCAATAACGAAACTTACTAACGTGGTCATAAAGTATGAACACCTTGTTAACGTAAACTACAGCCATCAGAAAATCACCCAAAATCACGTCAATGTCTAGTGTTTATATATATTTATCGGAATTCTAGGGTGCAACACGGCTCTAGGTCATCCCGTTATTAACGGCAAAATTCTCGCTGATGTTACTCTGCAAGCCAGTTTTCCGAGCGTTTCTCTAAATTATTTACTGTGATAAATATATAAGATTACGATTCGATTACGGCAAGAGTTTTGAAAAAAATCATATCAACCAGAAACTTGAATGCCTTTAACCCGGATTTAGTCAGAATATAGTCAAATGTTTGGTGAAGAAATTTCGCATGATTGAAGTAAATTCCATCGACGCAAAGGCTGGCGAAGTCGAACTTGTTGTATTAGCAACTAATTATGTGGCGGCACGGCTGTTTACACCCCGCCAGCATAAAGTGCTTGATGTCATTATTGATCTGACAAGCAAACCCGTCCGCGTTCCGTTAACGCGCAAAATGCTAACCCCGACAAAAACCGCTTTTGGCAGAAAAATGCCGCATCTTTTCGAAATGACGGTGTCTTCGGCAGCCGGTATTCGCGATGCCGCCGAAGTGATTGCGCATGAGCTTTTGCATATCTCGCAGGTAGTGAATGGCAGGCTGTGTCTGTCGTCGCAGGTAACACAGATCAATGGCAGAAAAAGAAAGGTCGATATAGCGCGTTGGATGGGCGGCAAGCCGGTGATGATTGATGCGCTTGCGTGGCATAACCGCCCTTGGGAAGTTGAGGCTTGTCAGTGGCAACAAGCGCTTGTCAGGGAATTTCTGTTGATGTCGACGGGCGCTGTTTTTGATCAACCCCTACAAAAGCCAGCACCGAAAAAGCTGGCGCTTTATGAGGTTGCGGTCAGTATGCCGGCGCTCGGAACGCTGCCAACCCCTGATGCCACACATAAAGGCGAGCCAGATTTCTCGTCAGTCGATAATGGATCAAAAATATTAGAGAGTAATGGGGCATCAATCAATGCCATCATCGGCAACGGCCTTGATGTATCGCGTAATATTGATCTTCGGGATGATTCGGATGCGCTGCCTATTTTTGATGAAGCCGGACCAGCACCCGATCCGGATATTTTGAGCGATGACGATATTGAACAAATTTTCGCGCTCGAAGCCCGGCGCATTCAAAAAACGGCTGATGGCATGGCTGATCATGATATCGGGGCCGATGGGCGGGACAGTCAAATTGCGGTTGATGTGCCCGGAATGGAAGTGCCGCGCCTTCTTGCCCGAGGCGCTGTATCAGCCAAGATGTCGGATCTTCGCTCGCGCGGGCTGGCAAGTTAGGGGATATCTCCCTATTTTTAACAGATGATTTTCTGACAGGTTGTGGGTAAGCTGACCTCGACTATTCTTTTGATTTTGCGAAAGCTCACAGAATGAACATTTATAAGGCGATCACCGAAGAGGTGTTGGTCCCTATCCATCCTGCCGGGTGGCCCTTTATTTTTATTTTCGTTCTGGTCAGCCTGCTGATTTCGGCATTCTGGACGCCGTTTATCATGCCGGGAACGTTGCTCAGCTTGTGGTGCGTCTATTTCTTTCGCAATCCGGTGCGAACGACGCCAGTCACCGACAATCTGGTCATTGCACCAGCGGATGGCAGGGTTTTGAGCATTGGTCCGGCGCCAGCGCCAAGCGACCTCGATCTTCCCGAAGGCGAGTGGCGGCGCATCGCCATTTTTATGAATGTGTTTGACACGCATGTGAACCGCGCACCTGTCTCTGGGCAAATTACGGCCACCAGCTATCACGCCGGCCAGTTCGTCAACGCCAATCTGGATAAGGCAGCAGAGGCGAATGAACGGCAGAATATCGTAATGACAACGAACAATGGTCAGGCCATTGGGGTTGTTCAGATTGCCGGGTTGGTGGCGCGGCGCATCCTGCTAGAGGCGTCGCTCGGCGATCAGCTGGCCGTTGGTCAGCAATTTGGAATTATCCGGTTTGGTAGCCGGGTTGATGTTTGGATTCCGGCATCCACTCCGGTTCTTGTGCTTGTGGGTCAGCGCACTGTCGCAGGTGAAACGGTGATTGCCGATTTGTCGGGCGTGGCGGTTGAATCGCAGCTTTCGAGGCAAAGCTGATGGCCGCAAACCGCCGGGGAAAGCGCCGGTTCCGGTCAGTTTCCATTTTCTGGTTGCTGCCCAATATTCTAACCGTCGCCGGGCTTGTCTGCGGATTGACGGCGCTTCGCTTCGCCCTTGATGGCCGGTGGTCGGGCGTGATCGGTTTGATCGTTCTGGCGGCGGTTTTTGATGCGCTTGACGGACGCACGGCACGACGGTTCAAGACCTCGTCGGCATTTGGTGCCGCTTTGGACAGCCTGAGTGATCTGGTTGTTTTCGGGGTTGTTCCGGCATTGTGTTTGTATTTGTGGGCCTTGCAGGATTCGGGCAATTTGGCATGGTGGGCGACGTTGTTCTACGCCGTTGCCATTGCGTTGCGGCTGGCACGGTTTGATTCCGAGCTTCGCGATCCGCCCGAACATTCAAAGAATTATTTCACCGGAGTACCGGCACCTGCCGCTGGATTTTTGGTTTTGGTGCCAATTTGTGTTGATCTTGAATTCGGGATTACCTGGGCGCGGGAGGCCACATATGTTTCGGTTTGGTTGGTGATGATTGGGGCGCTGGCGGTATCTGCGCTTCCAACATTTGCCGGCAAGCGGTTAAAGTTGCCCGTTGGTACCGTATTACCGGTATTGGCGGCAGGATCGGTGCTGATTGCGGGGGCGTTTGTTCAGCCATGGCTAACCTATCTTGTGCTGGCAGGCAGCTATGTGATCAGTCTTCCTATCGCGGTTATCCGGGTTTATCGCAGCGTGCCATCTGCTTAAACAGGTGATAGATTGATGTATCCCGCGTTTGGGCTCTTATTTACGGGGATTTCGGGCGTCGCGTTTTCACCGAGGCTTTTCTTGCAGTTTCGCTTTTGAAAAGGCAGAATGCGTGAGTTAATCTGAAGAGGTGTCATAATCCTTTCGTGACTACTGGCACGCACTCGAGTATCTTCCGCCGGAATTTATTCCGACATTATGTCGCGATTTTATTAGGGGCCCCATGTCCAAGAATTTGCTGCAAAACTGTCTTAGTAGAGGCATCCGTATGACCAGCCAGCGCCAGATTATCATTGGCGTTATAGGCGATGCTGAAGACCATCCGGATGTTGATGAGTTGTATCGGCGCGCTGTTGCCGAGGATAATACAATCTCAATCGCCACCGTCTATCGTACCGTGAAGCTTCTTGAGGAAGCCGGTGTTATTGACCGGCTGGAATTTGGTGATGGACGGGCGCGCTACGAAGAATCAGGCCAGCATCATGAACATCTTGTTGATGTTGAGTCGGGTGAAGTAATCGAATTTTATCATGCGGAACTAGAGGCGTTGAAAGAGCAAATTGCCCGCGAGATGGGCTATGAGCTTGTCGATCATCGGCTTGAGTTGTTTGGACGCAAACTTCCCTCCTGACATACCCTCCTGACATAATTGCCGCAGTCAGGTGGCCTCGTATCACAACAATCCCTAGGCAAACCAAAAATATCTGGCCCAAAATACCTGGCCCAAAATATCTGGCCCAAAATATCTGGCCAAGTTAACCAGCCTTGGTTGGAGCTCGCTGGCCTGATATCAACACTGTTGGTAATAACCTTAAGGTGAATTGTTGTGGATGAAAAACAACAAAAGCTGAACGTGCTCCGGCTTGCCGCGGCGCAGGCGCTGTCCATGACATCGATGAATGTCAATATCATCAATACAGCGCTGGTTGGGGTGTTGCTGGCCCCGGTGCCGTGGCTGGCGACATTGCCGTTATCCCTGCAATTCGTGACCATGATGATGGTTACGCTTCCCGCATCGCTGTTGATGGGGCGGTTTGGGCGGCGACCTGTTTTTATCGCTGGGGTACTGATTAGCTGTCTTTCGACCTTGTGTCTTGCCGCCGCCATTATACTGGATAATTTTTTCGTGTTTTGTGCTGGGGGCTCGGGGCTGGGGGTGGCGCTGGGAATTGCCAGCTATTATCGCTATGCTGCGGCTGATGGCATTGCTGAAAAACATCGCCCGAAAGCTATTTCCTATGTTCTGGCGGGCGGCTTGGCGGCGGCACTTTTCGGTCCTGAAATTTCCCGCCGTACTGTCGAGCTGATGCCAGACGCGCTGTATGCAGGATGCTTTCTGGTTGTTGCAGTGGTGCAGCTGACCTCGGTGTTCTTCTTGGCCGGGCTAAAGATTGAGAAACCCGACATTGAAAAAGAGGGGGGAGGTCGCCCGATTGGAGTGTTTTTGCGGATGCCCGTCTTTGTCGTTGGGATGTGCTGTAATGCTATTGGTTACGCGATGATGAGTTATCTTATGACTGCATCACCGTTGCAGGTGGTGAATATTGCCAAGCTGGGCAATTCTGCGAATGCCACAATTATCCAATGGCATGTGGTGGCGATGTTTCTGCCATCGTTCTTTACCGGCAATCTAATCAGCCGGTTTGGTGCGTCTAAAGTCTTATGGGTAGGGCTGGCAGCCTATGTCATTACCATTGTCATTTCGCTCAATGCGAGTGGGTTTTGGGCAAATGGGTTTTGGCCCTATTGGTGGACGTTGTTGATGCTGGGGCTGGGGTGGAACATTTTTTATGTTGGCGGCAGCTCGCTGGTAGCACAAGTGGCCGAACCTGTGGAGCGGGGGCGCGTTCAAGGCTTGTCCAACCTTGTAACAACAGCAACTGTGGCTGCCGCCTCATTAAGCGCCGGGGCCATCCATAGCCAGCTAGGCTGGTATGCAATGAGCCTTGCTGCCATTCTGCCGTTAGCAGTGTTGGCGGCGGCCCTAATCTGGCTAGCGGTATCATTGCGCTCGCCCAGCCCCCGACCCGCCTAACACGACCCGCCTAACACGACCGGCCTACTAAGGTTCGGCTCACGGGTAGCGTCGTCTGGCGGGAAGATTAGCCGCCGGTAACGCTCATATGGCGGCTGACGGCTGGGTCGCTATTATGCCGGTCAATGATAAAATCATGTCCCTTGGGTTTGCGGCCGATGGCCTCGACGATGGCATCATCCAGTCCGGCCTCACCGCCATCGCGCAGGGCACGGCGCAGGTCGGCTTTGTCGTCTTGTCCAAGACACATATAAAGCTCGCCGGTGCAGGTCACCCGCACACGGTTACAGCTTTCACAAAAATTATGCGTTAGCGGCGTAATAAAGCCCAGCTTGCGCCCGGTTTCTTCAATTTTGACATAGCGCGCCGGCCCACCAGTCCGAAAAGGAATGTCGGTCAGAGTAAAGCGTTTCGCCAGATCAGCGCGAACCCGCGATAAAGGCAGGTATTGATCCAGCCGGTTTTCATTCCCGATATCGCCCATCGGCATTACTTCGATAATTGTCATATCAAAGCCTTCATCGCCGCACCAGCTCAGCATATCGCCAAGCTCGTCATCGTTCACGCCGCGCAGCGCGACCGCGTTGATCTTGACATCCAGACCGGCAGATTGCGCCGCGCGCAGCCCGTCCAAAACCTTGTTCAAATCACCCCAGCGGGTGATTGCCCGGAATTTATCCTCATCCAGAGTATCGAGCGAGATATTCACCCGCCGCACACCTGCATTCGCCAGATCATCGGCCATTTTTGACAGCTGGCTGCCATTTGTGGTGATTGTCAGCTCATCGAGAATGCCCGACTTAACGTCAGCGCCCAAATTGTTGATCAGCTGCATGATGTTGCGCCGGACAAGGGGTTCACCGCCGGTCAAACGGATTTTCCGGACACCTGCCGCCATGAATCTGCGGCATAAAACCTCAAGCTCTTCAAGCGATAACAAATCAGCCTTTGGCAGAAACGTCATCTCTTCGGACATGCAGTACACGCACCGGAAGTCACAGCGGTCGGTAACAGACACGCGCAGATAATCGACCACCCGGCCAAAGGGGTCAATCAGCGGGGCAGCGGGCGTTTGTGGTGGAACTTCGATTACAGACATAATATCCGATCATAATATCAGAGACATAAATTGAGAGGGCGGGCTTTTACACCCCCTATCAAGAGTAATATTCCAAGAGTTCTAAATGTTCCAAAAGTTCTAAATGTTCCAAGAGTACTGAATATTACATGAGTACTATAGGCGCATTCATAAATTGATTCTGGGGATCATCTAAATTTTCCTGATCCTAGACCGCTGACCATCGCGGTGGCAAGCGGCAACGCTGTCGCACTAACCGCGATCATCTTAGGGCGGGGTTGGCAGGGGCAAAAGCTTTTTGAAAACATCATCAGCCGACAGCCCCTCTTCGCGTAACATCTTAAGGCTGAGCGCTTTATTGCGCTTGGCAAGGCGAATACCGTCTGACCCTTTTATAAGGTCATGATGAAAATAGGTTGGCGGCGAGATATCCAGCACGGCCTGAAGCAGCCTGTGGACATGCGTGCTCGAATAAAGATCAGCCCCGCGCGTAACCAGCGTAACGCCATCAAGATGGTCGTCCACCACAACACTGAGGTGATAAGAGGCGGCGATATCGCGCCGTGCGATCACCACATCGCCGTGCTGGCCCATATCAATATCAATATCTGCTTTTGTACGGCTGTCATGCCAGCTGATTGGGCCAGCATGCGCTAATGCCGCCCGGGTGCGAAGGCGCCAAGCAGCGGGTTGGCCGCTTGCCTCCCGGCGCCCCCTCTCTTCAGGCGATAGAATATTTTCGTCAACATCAGGTGGGGCGCTACCCAGTGCCTCTGGAGTATGCGGGGCTGATAAAATCTCGGCAAGCTCGCGCCGGGTCAGGTAACAAGGATAAACAAGATCGAGCGATTTCAGCGTCTCCAATGCGGCGGCATATTGCGCAATCCTCGTGCTTTGAAAAACTGGATCACCGCGCCACGCCAGTCCCAGCCATTGAAGGTCATTATAGATTTGCTGGACGAAATGAGGGCGGCAGCGGGTGTGATCAATATCGTCAATCCGCAAAATAAATCCATCGCCCAACCGCTGTGCTACCGCGGCCGAATAGGCGTGCCCCAGATGCAACTCACCTGTTGGACTGGGGGCAAATCTGGTTATCGGCGGATGTTTCATTTGGTCCTATCGGCGGCGTTTTTTATCAAAGACGCCCATATCTTTATCAAGGGCGCCTATACAGGATTGGCATCTAGGGTTGGCATCATACTAAAGACTAGCCTATTTTGTGCCTAGCTATTTTGTAGCTGTTGGCCCGAGGCACAGTTGGGCAGTCAGGTAGTTGGGCGGGCGCAATCTGGGGTCCAGATTTGCCTGTTTAGATTTGGCCTAATACCGCAACGCAAATATAAAGGGGTGTTGGAGAATGAAGAGTTTTGGTGATTTGAGTGGGTTTTTCACGCCTCCAGCCCATGGCGGCAAGGCTTCCAGCTTGGTGATTATCATGCATGGATGGGGCGCTGATGCCGCTGATCTTGCTGATCTTGCCTATCCGATTTCACTGCGCTTTCCCGGAGCCGCGTTTTTTGTCCCGAATGCGCCCGATCCATGCAGCGCAAACCCCATGGGCCGCCAGTGGTTTGAAATTAACGATATGGTCAATGGCCCGCAACAGGCGGCAGGATTTATCGAGGCATCAGTTGCCGCCGCCTGCGCCGAGCTTGACCTTGGCATGGATGCAGTCGCATTAACCGGATTTTCGCAAGGCGGAATGATGAGCCTACATTGCGGCCTGCATATGCAAGATAGTCCGGCAGCGATCGTCAGCTTTTCCGGTGCGTTGCTACAATCGGCTACCATCCCGGCGCATCCGCGTCCGCCTGCGGTTCTACTGGTCCACGGCACCGATGATGCGGTGGTGCCCTTTGATCGGATGGATGCCGCGGCAAAGGTGCTGGCTGCCAAGGATATTGAGGTTGAATGTTTTGCCAGACCGGGTGTTGGACATGGGATCGATCCCGACGCGCTGACCAGGGCCATCGATTTTTTGTCAAAATATCTGCCTGCCTAGTTCCCTGACGACCGCAATATTTTGGGGCTGATTTCCAAAAGATCCTCAATATCTAGTGCACTCTTGTATTTTTGATATAGGCATGTTTTGTTTATGTATGCATGGCTCGTTGTTCCAAAATTCGCAAACTGGAACTTGATACCGGACTTAGATGGATGAGATGAGGGGATTATGAACGCAGGCAATTTGGCACCGGCACTTGTTCTAAACGCAGATTTCAGACCGCTTAACTATTTTCCTCTTTCCCTTTGGTCATGGCAGGATGCGGTCAAGGCGGTGTGTCTTGATCGGGTGACTATTGTTTCTGAGTATGACTGTTCGATCAGCTCACCCTCAATGGAGATGAAGCTTCCGTCGGTGATTGCGCTCAAAGAATATGTCCCGCAGATGCGCAATCCGGCTTTTACCCGCTTTAATGTGTTTCTGCGTGATCGGTTCACGTGCCAATATTGCGGGGAAGGACATGCCGCGTCTGATTTGACTTTTGATCATGTGGTTCCCCGGTCACGGGGGGGGCGAACAACATGGAAGAATGTCGTCGCCGCATGTAGCCCCTGCAATTTGCGAAAGGCTAATTTGCTGCCTGCACAATGCGGGATGCACCCGAAAAGCGCACCCGTAGCGCCGAATATCTGGCAGTTGCAGGAAAATGGTCGCGGTTTTCCGCCGAACTATCTTCACGAATCCTGGCGCGATTATTTATATTGGGATGCAGAGCTGCAACAGTAAACGCCCCCAAAATTTACCCGAAACGACCGGAAAAATTTTACCAATCAGACGCGTTCGGCGATGCGGATGGCGGTGCGACAGCCGCGCTGGATGATGTCACGAAGCAGCGTATAGTGCCGCGCCTCACGTCCATCATGATCAATGGCAATATCGCGATGTTCCAGCTCATCATCGCGGAATTTGGCAATTGTACTGCGAAGTTCGGCCTCATCCTCGCCCAGCGCATCGGCCTGTTTGGCATAATGCTCGCCAATCACTTCCTCAACGGCAATGGTGCAGGCCATTGCAGCTTTTGGGCCCATAATGGCGGTCACTGCCCCTAAGGCAAACCCTGCTGCCCCCCAAACCGGATCCAACAGCGACGGGCGCACGGCGCGCTCATTTAACAGCTTTTCAAACATCTCCAGATGTTCGACTTCCTGATCCATCATATGCTGAATTTGCGGGCCAGATGAATGCCGCCGCAATATGGCTAACTGGCCGCGGTAAATCTGCTGGGCAGCACGCTCACCAGCATGATCAACGCGAAGGAACCGCTCAATATCGCGGCGGCCAGCTTCGGGACGGAAGTTTTCGGTCATTAGGGCCTCGCACACCGGTTGCCAAAGACAAGGGATAAAAGTGTCACGCCAGCGATATCAAGGCTGAGTAACATATTCCATCCTGCCATCGACAGTCCGAAAAGGGACCATGGCACGTCGTCGCACCGTACGACCGGTGTTGCTAAAAGCTGATCTACCAGCGCGCTGGTAGACATATTGCTGGCCAATGTTGATGTGCAACCAGACGGTCCGGCCCAAAGCTGCCATTCAACGCCGGCGTGATACCCGGCTATACCAGCGCTGGCCAGTGCTGCCCCGAAGCACAACACCAGACCCGTCCGCATCGATAGATCAGAAGAGACACGTCCGGCAAAAAGCCCCATTCCGGCACAGGCAATAATCGCAACATGCGCCCAGCGCTGCCAGATGCAAAGGTTGCAGGGGGCAAGCCCGCCAACATATTCGAACAGAAAAGCCCCGCCCAGTAACGCCGATGAGGCAGCCGCTACAATGATCAGCCCATTTTTAGGAGCCAGCAAAACTGATAATTCTTGTGCTAATGAATTAGCCAAAATGCCCCTCCTATTAGACCTACAAGTGCGCTGAGCAACAAAATGACAATCCGCGCGTCGCCATGGTGCCGCGCGATGCCAGCAAAGATGGCAAAGCGCAGTCCGCGGCCAATAAAAGACACTAATAAAAAAGGAATAAGGGCGAAACCGGCAATTCCGGCACTGAGCGCTATCACCTTATAGGGAAGCGGGGTAAAAGCCCCGATAAATACAAGGATCAGGCCAAATTCAATAAACCCGTTCTGCACGGAAATGAACTTTTCCGGGGCGGCAATCGCCGGAGGAAGCAAGGCTATCACCTGCTCGATCCCGACGCCAAGAACGCTGCCAAGAGCCCATCCGATACCGCCGCCAATCACCGATGCCAGCGTGCACCCCAGCGTCAAGCGTATCCAGTTTGCCGGACGCGCCAGAACTGTCGCAATCAACAGCGGATCAACAGGGATGGGGATGATGATCGATTCTAAAACAGCAAATAGCAGCATCAGGCGCTCGGCCAATGCCGTTTCTGCTGCACGTAAGACACGGGCATATTGATCGCGGAAAAAACTTATCGGGCGCATCATCTTTACGTTTCATCTTAGAGGGGTCCGTCTCAAAACAAAGG